>NZ_JAQOWX010000131.1:0-14881 GCF_028462495.1 Paucibacter sp. XJ19-41 | reverse complement strand
GCAGCCCACATGCGCGATGCGCTGCGCCTTGGCCATCACCGCGTCCAGCACGCCGAGCCGCGACAGCGCGGCATGGGCATCCGGGATCAGGCCATCACCGCAGATCTTGTCGCGGCCGGGCTTGTGCTGGTCGACCAGCAGCACATCGAGGCCCTGCTGGGCCAGTCGGCGTGCGGCAGCCGAGCCGGCCGGACCGGCGCCGATGATCAGCACCTCGCAGGCAGAGGGCAGACCAACGACAGGGACAGCGGGCTCCGACATGAAATCCTCCTTGGATACGGCTTGCCATTCTAGGGAGGCCCGATCTAGGCTCGGCGAACCCAGCCTGTGATCGAGAGCCGGTCACTTCCTGCGAACGGCGCCGTCAGGCTGACCGAATGCTGTTGCGGCACCTTGAATAGGTTCATGACATTGAACAAGGGCGAGAAACCGCCCTCGACAAGTCCGCCCTGCCCATGAAACAGCAGCAGCCCACCCCAATCGGGTCGCCAGTGCCGGGTCAGATTGACCACATAGGCCATGACCCGGTTTTTGGCGGCCACATCATCGTCGTGCATGGAGAGAAAGTGCCCCGGTCGGTAGCGCGTGACCTGTGCATCGCAAAAGCTGATGCGTTCATCGCCAGCCAGGCGACGAAACGCCTCCAACGCGGCTTCCGAATTGATCGCTTGATGAAAGTCGAACAACGGGCCTTGCTTCAAGGCGCCGCTGTCGACCTCGTCCGACAAGCGATAGCTGTCAAAGCAGTACTGGAAACCCGAGTGCGCCCCTGAATAGATCAGGGTCTGCATTTGCTCCTGCTGCAATGGCGTCAGGCCGGCCAGTTCATCGAGATCAAGATCCATGGACTTCGGCCCGCTGTTCACGGACAGCTTGAACGGTGCCTTCTCGGCCGCATCGGCCAGGCGCTCGGCAGTTGGCGACGCAAAGATCTCGGTCGCCTGCGCTCGGCCGACCGAATCAAAACGATGGACGAAGTCTTCAGACTGGAGTGCGGAAAGCTGCAGCATCCTGGGTGAACTGGGTGGATTGACGAATAGCGAAACGATGCACTTTAGCCGCGCCCAAGAAAAACGGCCGCATTGCTGCGGCCGTTTTCTCAGGCAATCACTTCTTCAATATCACTTGAAGCTGAAGTTCGCCGTGACGAAGTAGCGACGTCCGACCACGTCATAGGTAGATGGGTCGGTGCCGGACTGCACGTTCGGCGAGTACAGGCGAGCCTTCTGGTCCAGCAGGTTGTTGATACCTGCGCGCACCGTGATGCTCTTGGTGAAGTCGTAGCTGCCGCCCAGATCCCAGTAGACGGTGGCCGGCACGCCGGTCAGATCTTCACCCGGGAACAGCTTGGCCATGCGGTTGGTCATGCCGCCGATATAGCGCATGCGCAGATCGATACCGACATCACCCCACTTGTAGTTGCTCGCGATCGTCACCTTGTTCTTCGGGAAGGTCTGACCCAGAGTGACACCGAAGTAGGCCACCGTGCCCGCATAGTCCACTGCTGGCAACAGCGATGTGCTCTTGGACTTGTACTCCAGCAGATGAGTCCAGAAACCCTGCACATCCAGTCGACCCGGACCGACCCTGCCACCCCAGCCCAGCGAGAAGTCGATGCCCGAGGTCTGGACCTGACCTTCGTTGCTGCCGGCAAAGGGCTCCTGACCCGGTTCATAAGCACCGGAGATCGAGCTGCCTGCACGAACCAGCTTTGCGCAACTGCTGCTTGTGGCGCTGTAGGTCGGGTTACGGCCGTTGTAGTTGTAGCAATCGGCGATGAACTCGTTCACATCGGGGTCCGTGATCGCGTCCTTGACCTTGATGTTGTAGTAATCCACCGATCCGCGGAAACCGCCCAGGAAGCCACCCGAACCCGGGGTCCACACCAGACCCAGCGTCACGGAATTGGAAGTCTCGGGCTTCAGGTTGATATTGCCGGTCGTGTTGGTTTCAGCCTGTCCGCCGGGGGTGGCAACGAAGCTGGTATTCGCCACACCGGTGGCCGTGCACAGCGCGCCCAGCTGAGCGGCATTGGCACCGGTGGTACGGCCAACGCTATTGATCGAGCAGGGGTCGAAGATGCTCGGGAAGCTGCCGCCGCCGTCGAACAATTCACCGAAGTTGGGCGCACGGACCGAACGCTGCGCAGAAGCGCGAGCCCGCAGTTCGCGGGTCGGCTGCCAGTCCAGGTTCGCCGCGAACGCATTGGACCGCTTCTTGGGAGTCTCGACCCCGTTAAGCACATCGGTCGCCTTGCTAGCCGAGTTGCGATAGGCCAGCGACAGATTCGCAGACTGGATCATCGGCATGTTTTTGGCCAGCGGCACCGACAACTCCGCGAAGAAGTCGTCAAAGCTGTTCTTGGCCTTCGCCGGGCTCTGCGAATTGAAGCCATAGATCGGGCTCGAAGTGGAGCCCGGGTCCAGTTCATACTTGAAGCGGCGGGACTCGTAGCCCAGCACTGCGCCGACCATGCCGGCCGGCAACTTGACCACATCTCCGGCAACGAAGAACTGGGCAATGGTCTGCTTGTACTCCTGCTTCAGCGAGGTCGGCAGTTGCAGCCAGGCCGCGCATTCGGCCGACAGCGTCTGGCGTCCGAAAGGATTCACACCGCCAGCGCACAGGCTCTGGCCGCCATCGACGGCGCCGAGCGCATCAGCCAGCTTTTGCGCATTGATATTGCCTTGCTGCGACTGGTCGATCTTGGTGCGGCCTTCGGACAACGAGCCTTCCCAGGTCCAGCCGGTGCTGAAGATGTCGCCCTTGGCGCCGGCCAGGTACTGAGTCACTTCGTTCTCGTAGGTCGAAGAACGCAGGCCTGCCGCCACCGTACGCCAACCCACGCCGAAGGCCTCGTTCGCGCCAGTGCCCACCACGGTCGGGTCGTCGCCAGTGCGACTGTTCAGCAGGGTCTTCAGATCCGCAGGGATAAAGACGTTGTTGGGGTTGACAAGCAGGGCGCTACCGCGCTGCCCCGGCACGATAAAGCTGCTGACGATCTGGGTCGGGGCCGTGGTCTGGCCAGGAGCGCGCCAAGCGCCGCCGGAAACCGGTGTGGGTGCGAGTGCGGTCGTCGCGTTGTAACGGGTATTCGAGAAGCGTCCGAACACCTCGACGCCGCTATCCAACTGGTAGTCGGCCTTGGCCGTGATCGCACGGCGATCCAGCGGCAGCACCAGCAGATTTTCCGGATCGAAGTTGTAGCTGTAGAAGTCTGGGAAGAAGCGCGTGTTCACGCCTGCATCGATCGGATACTTCCAGTTCACCACGTCCAGCGGCGAGTTGAACACGCCGGGGTAAATCAGCGTCCCATCGGTATTGAAGGAGTGAGCGGATCCGCGAGGGATCTGAGCGCCGGTGTAGCCGTAACCCGCATAAATCGCGTTGACAGCCGCTTGCGATGGCAGGTTGGTCCCGCTGGGAACGTAACGCCCTTCGGGCCAAGCGCCGGTAGTGCCAGTCGCCAGCGCCGAGAATGGGCGCTGCTTCTTGTAAAGCGCATCGCGCTGTGCGTACTCGAAGCCCAGCACCGCATTGCCCTTGTTGTCGGCAAAGTTGCCGCCGATCAGGCCCTGCACATTGCGCTCAAGGGCATCGCCTTGCTTGGTGGTCTTGGAGGTGCCTGCGCGCAGATCGAAACCCTGGAAGCGCCTCTTGAGCTTGATGTTCACGACACCGGCCACGGCATCGGCGCCATACACAGCGGCAGCACCGCCGGAGATGATCTCGATGCTGTCGATCATCGCCATCGGGATGGTGTTCAGGTCCACCGTCTGGTCGGAGGCCGACACCATCGGACGGCGGCCATCGATCAGGATCAGATTGCGGTTAGGGCCCAAGCCACGCAGGTTGATGTTGGCCTGGCCGCCGTTGCCCGGGTTGTTCGAGCTGGTGGTGCCGGCGGGGTTGATCTGCGGCAGCGTGTTCAGGAAGGTCTCGAGTGTGACGTCCTGGTTGGCCTGGATTTCGGCGGCGGTGACGGTCACCGTCGGGCTGCTGGCTTCCAGGTCGACCTTCTTCAGGCGGCTGCCTGTGATCTCGATACGTTCCAGCTTTTCCTGCGCGAATGCGGGCGCACTTGTAAGCGCGACGCCGCCGCTCAGGGCCAAAAGCGCCGCTGCACTGATCTTCGATTTTCTAAACATTTGCACTCCTTGTAGACGTTGGGTCTTGACCCAGGACACCACCCGCGCTTTGTGAGCCAGACGGCAGGATGAATGAGGAGCCGATTGTGCGGATCGCGCATCTCGCAGGCGATGCAGGACTTCTACCTAGGGCACTCGGGATCCGGCATGTCATTTCCAGCACGAGGCGGGCGGCTGACGCCCGCTTTTTAGCCCCAGAAACCTATGTTTACAGAGAGAAACATGCCAAAAGTCATTGCTTTCGCGACTCAGACCGGCGCTGACTCAGCCGGCAAAAGTGCCAGAAGTCAGCAGCACACAACGTGCTGAAATTACAACACTTCCACCACCTGCGGCGGAGTGCTGGTGAGCGCAGCCGGGCCTCAGCAAGCAAAAAGCCCGCCGGCTTTCGCCGGCGGGCTTCGCATCAAGAGCGGGTGGCTCAGAACTTGTAGGTCGCGTTCAGGTAGATGGTGCGATCACGCGGATCGTAGTAGCGGGCGTCGTAGCCGAACTGCTGGCCGCGGCTGTTACCGCTGGTCGAGATCGACAGCGGCGGCTCCTTGTCAAACAGGTTCAGCACACCAGCCGTGAAGACAAAGCTCTTGCCAAGGGTGTAGGCAGTCTGCCAGTCGGCCGTCACGAAGTAACCCACGTTCAAGCGGATCTTCTCGGTGGCACCGGTGGGCTTGTCGGACGCATCCAGCACCTCAACGGTCTTCTCCTGGTCCTTGAAGCCGGACTTGAAGTTGATGCCCAGGCTATGGACCCAGGCGCCGGCCTTCAGCGTATTGGTCCAGCGACCGCTGGTACGGAAGGTGACCGAGCCCAGCGCGGCATCGTAGTCGCCGATGGCCGAGTAGTAAGGCCCGTTCTTCAACTGCTGCTGACGCTCGCGGATCATGTAGGTGGCGGTGAGCTGGGAGGTCCAGTCGCCGACCGGCAGCTTCATGCGCGCGGCGAAGTCCAGGTCCAGGCCGTTGTGGAAGCTCTTGCCCAGATTGCGGTTGTCGGCCTTGAACGCCAGGTAGGTCAAGCCTGTACCGACGTTCTTCTGCGTGCCCCAAGAGCTCGCATAGGTCGCCGGTGCCCCGAACACCAGTTGCTCGGGCAGCTGACCGAAGGCATTGGAAATCCCCACCCACCACAAATCGGCACCCAAGGTCAGGGCCTTGTTCGGTTCGAAGCGCACACCCAAGGTAGCCTGGCGCGACTTCTCGGGCTTCAGGTCCGGGTTGCCGCCGGCCATCTGGTCATACTGGCGGGAACCGGGCTGGCATAGAACGCCCAGCGAGTCCGCCATCTTCTTCAACTCTCTCGCGCTAGCCGTATCCTCCGAGCAGCTGTAACGATCAGAGGTGACACCATAAGACTGCAGCGGCGAGCTGAGTTGCGAGACGGTCGGGGCGTGGTAGCCCGTGCCCAGCGAGCCGCGGATCAGCAGACTGGGCATCGGCGTCCAGCGGAAGCTCTCCTTGACCGTGGTAGCCGAGCCGAAGTCGGAGAAGTGGTCATAACGCAGCGCGGTGCCCAGTTCGAAACCCTTAAACACAGGAATCACCAGCTCAGCAAAGGCGCCCCGCGACTTGCGACCGACCGCGAAAGCAGGCTTTGCCGAGGCATCGCCAAAGCGCTGGTCGCGGTCTTCCGGCTTGGTGGCCACCGTGCCCGCGACCGGGTCCGACAGCAGGCCCTGGGCAAACAAGCTGGGCTTCGACTCGAAGTCTTCCTTGCTGAGGTTCACGCCGACACCCAGGAGCATCGGGCCGGCCGGCAGCTCCATCAGCTCGCGCGAGCCGCGCAGGTCGGCCGGGGTCAGCTGGGCCGTGCCGCCGTCGAAATAGCCCTTGTAGTGGATGGCGGCGATTCCCTTGTTGGCGGCCTCCGACTGCTGGCCCGGACCCACAAAGGGGTCCAGCAACCCACTGCCGAGCAGGCCGGCAACAGCCTTGTCGCCGGGATAACCGGAAGTCACACCCGCCACATCGCTCTTGGAGTGGGTAAAACTGGTGTTGTAGTCCCAGCCCGCGTACACACCGCGCATGCCCACCGCCAGGTCGAGAAATTTGGCGGTGTCGTTGTTGACACGCTTGCCCAAGTCGAACAGGCGGTAGTAGGCCACGCTGTTGCCGGTCACACCCCAAGGCTTCAGATACTTGTCATGCAGGGCTGAGCCGGCGGTGATGAGAATGCCGCCTGGCACGGGCGCGATGCGCGACACCTGCTGGGTCTTGGACCACAACAGGTCGGCGAAGAACTCATGGTCACCCAGACGCTTGGTGAAGGTGGCAAAAGCGCTGTCGCGCTTGCGCTCCGGATAGATCTCCAGGTCGCCCACGTAGTCGTAGCCGCAGTAGTCATCCGCACCTTCCGTGATGCGGAAAGTCTTTTCCGGGCACGAACCCGTTGCCTTCAGATGAGGGCTGAACAGATTGTCGGAGTCGCCGGTAGCGTTAGCCGGGATCGGGCTGACCGAGAAATGCTTGAACTGATAGCGCTTGCCCTGGTGCGAGAACTGGATCTTGCCGGTCTTGCCGTAGCTGCGATCCAGCGACAGCAGTTGGGTGCGCTCGTCATGCGCATAGGACACCATCAGGTTGTAGCCGTCGGCAGAGATATCACCGAAACCCTTGCTGATGCTGAAACGCTTTTCTTCGGCACCGGCGCTGGGCTTGGAAATGCCCACCGTCACATCGCCGGTGCTCATATCGCGCTTGGTGATGAAGTTCACCACGCCAGCGATCGCGTCGGCACCGTACAGCGCGGACGCACCGTCGGTCAGCACTTCGACACGCTCGATGGCCGACACGGGAATGGCGTTCAGGTCAAAGCCGGCGGCGTAGCCGGTCAGGGTCTGGCCGCCGAACTGCGACAGGCGGTGGCCGTTCAGCAGCACCAGGGTGCGGGTCTCGCCGATATTGTGGATGGACACGCCGGAAAAGCCGTAGCTCGATCCACCCACCGCCGCAGCTTCGCCGGTGGCGCCCTGCACAGCCGTCACACGGCGCAGCAGGTCGACGGTCGAGGTTGCGCCGCTCCGCTCGATGTCCTCGCGCTTCATCACCAGGACCGGCAGCGCCGATTCCGCGTCGATGCGCCGCACCGACGAGCCGGTGACTTCCACCCGCTCCAACTTCTCTTGTTGCTGAGCCACAGCCGATTCCGCAGCCAGGCTAGCTAAAGCCACCAGCGCCGCAGCGCTCACCCTATTGAGTTCAAACATGATTTTCCAATGCATTCGAAGCCGGTTTCGCCAAGCCGCCCGATCACGTCGTGCGCACATCGGAGGCAACTCTCGTTCTGGAGATTTGAACGAGGCGCAAATTTCCTCGACCGGCCCGCTTCCAAGAATGCGGGTTAACCATGCAGCGTCTCAGGTGTCATACAAACTAATTCTCTAGTTTGCATACCGCACAGAAAAACGGCTGCAGCCGTGAAGTTCAGTCAGAAGTCATCTTGACAGATGGTTTTAAGCAAAAAGTACCAATTTTCGGGCTTTATTGGGCTCTTGGCGAATACCATCCCTCGCACTTCCAGGCAACTTGATGGACTCACGCAACACATAGAAAACAATTGAATCATCTACCGCACGAGAAACACAAATTTGAAGCCGAAAGTCATATTGACAACGGAATGACGACAAATGACAGCAAAGCCATTTGTCGCCCGTCGGCTCAAGCCTGCTTCACCCGCAAGCGCCACGCATGCAACAGCGGCTCGGTATACCCGCTCGGCTGTTCCTTGCCCTTGAACACCAGCTCCAGCGCCGCCTGGAAGGCCGCACCTTGCGGGTGGGCGACCAGACTCTTGTAGGCGGCGTCGCCAGCGTTCTGGCCATCCACCACGGCCGCCATGCGCGAGAAAGTCTCGCGCACCTGGGCTTCGCTGACCACGCCGTGGTGCAGCCAGTTGGCGATGTGCTGGCTGGAGATGCGCAGCGTGGCGCGGTCTTCCATCAGGCCAATATTGTGGATGTCGGGCACCTTGGAGCAGCCGACGCCCTGGTCGATCCAGCGCACCACATAGCCCAGGATGCCCTGGACGTTGTTGTCCAGTTCCTGCTGCCGCTCGGCGGCGCTCCAGCTGGCCTCGGCCACGACCGGGATGCTCAGCAGCTTGTTCAGGATCTCATCGCGTTCGCCGTCGGCATCGACCTTCTCCAACTCCTGCTGCACCGCCGCGACGCTGATCTGGTGGTAGTGCAGCGCGTGCAGGGTCGCCGCGGTCGGCGACGGCACCCAAGCGGTGTTGGCGCCGGCCTTGGGATGGGCGATCTTCTGTTCCAGCATCGCCGCCATCAGGTCCGGCATGGCCCACATGCCCTTGCCGATCTGAGCCCGGCCGCGCAGGCCGCAGGACAGGCCGGTCAGCACATTGCTGCGCTCGTAGGCCTGGATCCAGGCGCTGCTCTTCATATCGCCCTTGCGCAGCATCGGCCCCGCCAACATCGCGGTGTGCATCTCGTCGCCGGTGCGGTCCAGGAAGCCGGTGTTGATGAAGGCGACGCGGCTGGAGGCTGCCGCGATGCAGGCCTTCAGATTGACGCTGGTACGGCGCTCTTCGTCCATGATGCCCAGCTTGACCGTGCTGTCGGGCAGGCCCAGCAACTGTTCGACGCGGCCGAACAGCTCGGCTGCGAATGCCACCTCGGCCGGGCCGTGCATCTTGGGCTTGACGATATAGATCGAGCCGGCGCGCGAGTTGCCGCGCCGCTTCAGATCGTGCAGCGCAATCGTCACCGTGATGACCGCGTCCATGATGCCCTCGGGAATCTCGGCGCCACCGTCCAGCAGGATGGCCGGGTTCGTCATCAGATGGCCGACATTGCGGACGAACATCAAGGAGCGGCCATGCAGCACGACCTCGCCGCCATTCGGGCCGGTGTAGCGGCGATCCGGATTGAGGCGGCGCGTGAAGGTCTTGCCGCCTTTGCTGAGTTCCTCGGTCAAGCTGCCCTGCTGGATGCCCAGCCAGTTGCTGTAGGCCAGCAGCTTGTCCTCGGCGTCGACCGCCGCGATCGAGTCCTCCAGATCAAGAATGGTGGACAAGGCCGCCTCCAGCACCAGATCGCTGATACCGGCCGCATCGCTGGCGCCGATCGGCGTGGTCCGGTCGATCTGGATGTCCAGATGCAGGCCGTTGTGAACCAAGAGCACCGACGAGGGCGCAGCCGCATCGCCCTGATAGCCGACGAACTGGGCCGCGTCCGCCAGACCCGTGGTCGAGCCATCGATCAAGGCCACCACCAGGCGGCCGCCCTCGACCCGGTAGCCGGCCGCGTCCTTGTGCGAGGCGCCGGCCAGCGGCGCCGCCTGGTCCAGCACCTGGCGGGCAAAGGCGATCACCTTGGCGCCGCGCACCGGATTGTAGGCGCCGGCGCGCTCGGCACCATCAGCCTCCGAGATCGCATCCGTGCCGTACAGCGCGTCATACAGCGAGCCCCAGCGCGCATTGGCCGCGTTCAGCGCGTAACGGGCGTTCAATATCGGCACCACCAGCTGCGGGCCGGCTTGCAGAGCCAGTTCGGCATCGACATTCGCGGTGCTGGCGCTGACCGCGCCGGGGGCTGGCACCAGATAGCCGATGCCCTCCAAGAAGGCGCGGTAGGCCGGCATGTCGGTAATCGGCCCCGGATGGGCGCGATGCCATCCATCGAGTTCGGACTGCAAACGGTCGCGTTCGGCCAGCAGCGCGGCATTCTTGGGTGCCAGCTCATGGGCAATGGCATCGAAGCCGGCCCAGAAGTCGCGGCTCGCGATGCCGGTATCGGGCAGCACCCGGTCTTCGATGAAGCGGTAGATGGTCGTGGCGACCTGGAGGCGGTGGCAGGCGGTGCGTGCGGTCATGGCAAAACCCTCGGGATAGAAAGAAGACAAGAGATATAGCGTGATGGCAGGAATTTATGTCAGGCCACCCCTTCGATTCACAGCGTCCAATGCATTGAATCCCTGATGTTTTTGCACAAATCAATGACTTAATTGATTGCTTTCACCGCCTCGCTGCGCACAATCAGCGCATGGACCGCCTCAAGCAGATCGAATCCTTCGCCCTGGTGGCCACCAAGGGCAGCCTGACGGCCGCAGCCCAGACCGAGGGCGTGGCGCCGGCGGTGATGGGGCGGCGCATCGATGCGCTTGAAGAGCGGCTGGGGGTCAAGCTCCTGGTGCGCACGACCCGGCGCATCACGCTGACGCATGAGGGCAGCGCCTTTCTGGAGGACTGCCTGCGCCTGCTGGTCGAGTTCGCCGATGCCGAGGCCAGCGTCAGCGCCGGCGGGCTCAAGGCCAGCGGCCATCTGCGCATCACCGCGCCGGCCGGCTTCGGGCGCCGCCATGTGGCGCCGCTGGTGCCCGAGTTCCTGGCCAGCCATCAGGAGCTGAGCATCTCGCTGAACCTCAGCGACCGGGTGGTGGACATCGCCGGCGAGGGTTTCGACTGCGCGGTGCGGGTCGGCGATCTGGTCGACTCCAGCCTGGTCAGCATGCGCCTGGCCGACAACCGGCGCCTGTGCGTGGCCACGCCCGGCTATCTGAAGCGCGCCGGCGTGCCGCAGCACCCGTCCGAGCTGGCGCGCCAGCAATGCCTGGGCCTGAGCTCGGATGCCAGCCAGACGCGCGGCTGGGCCTTCATGGTGGACGGCGAGCTGCTGCACTGGCGGCCCAGCGGCCGGCTCGATTGCAGCGACGGCCAGGTGCTGCACGACTGGTGCCTGGCCGGCCTGGGCCTGGCCTGGCGCAGCATCTGGGAGGTCGAGGCCGACATCAAGGCCGGGCGGCTGCAGGCGGTGTTGGAAGACTTCGCGGCGCCGCCCAACGGCATCTTCGCGGTGGTGCCGCAGCGCAAGCATCTGCCACTGCGCGTGCGGCTGTGGATAGACTTTCTGAAGCTCAATTACGGCGACCCGGGCTACTGGGCCCGGGCCGCCGGTCGGGAGCGCTGAGCGCTCAGCGCTTCACGCCTTACTTGGCGCTCAGGCACTCCTTCATGAAGGCCTTGCGCTCGTCGCCGCTCTTGCCCTTGGCGTCGGCATTGCAGGCCTTCATCTTTTCCTGCTGAGGCGTGCCGTTGGCGGCCGCAGCGGCCGGCTTGGCCGACAGGCATTCCTTCATGAAGGCCTTGCGTTCGTCGCCGGTCTTGCCCTTGGCATCGGCATTGCAGGTCTTCATCTTCTGCTGCTGCGGCGTGACCTCCTTCTCTTCGGCATGGGCACCAAAGGCGGCGAGCGCCAGGCCGAGCATGATGGTGATGGGCTTCATGAGCTGTTCCTTCCCTGTGAGGTATGGGTTGCGGATCCGCTGAGGACCCTGGTGGATTCCAACACAGCAACGTCAGTGACTCAACACCGGTTTACCGGGCCATCAGAGAATGCGGCGCGGGTGCGCAATCGCCTCGTGAGCCGCATGCAGACGGCGCACCAGCACCTGGATGAAGGCGCGGTCAAAGCGATGCTGGCATTCGGGGCTCAGCAGGCCCAGCGACTCGGGCGTGAACGAGATCGTCGTGCAGATCTCGCTGACCTTGATGTCAGTGCTGTGGCGGCGCAGATCGGGGTTCGGCGCCAGATAAGCCATCTCGCCAACCGAGGTGCCGGTGCCCAAGGTGGCCACCTTGGCGCCATCGCGGAACACCTCGACCTCGCCCTGCGCAATGATGTGGAAGGTATTGCCCTCCTGGCCGCGCTTGTAGAGCGCATGCTCGAGCGGATAGCGCCGCCAGCGCGCCCGGTGCACCACCTCCCACAGCTCGACATCGCCGAAGTCGGCAAAGAATTCCAGCTCGCGTAAAAGATTGAAACGCTCGGAGTCCTTGACCTCGTAGAGCCGCGCCAGCGGCACCAGCTGGCGCGCCACCAGCTCCGAGAGCGCACGGCCGAAGCTGTCCCAGTCCGGGTAACGATCGGCCGGCTGCTTGGCCAGCGCGCGCAGGATCACCGCATCCAGCTCGGCGGTGACGCCGCCGCGCAACCCCACCAGCGAAGGCGGCGCCTGGTGGTAGATCTGGTGCATCAAGGCCATCTGGCTGGGCGCATCGAAGGGCGCGCGCCCCGCCACCAGGTGGTAGAGCACGGCACCGAGCGCGTAGATGTCGGCGCGGCAATCGACATCGCCGCCCTCGATCTGCTCGGGCGGCATATAGGCCAGCGAGCCGACCCGGTGCACCTGGGTCGCATCGGAGCGCAGGTTCAGCGCGCTGCCGAAATCGCTGACCTTGACATCGGTGACCTGGCCTTGCGCGTCCAGCACCGCCAGCAGATTGGCCGGCTTGACATCGCGGTGTATCACGCCCTGGCGGAACACATAGTCCAGCGCCATCGCGCACTTGAAACCGAGCTCGACGATCTGGTCCAGCGGCAGCAGCCGGTCGCTGCGGCAAAAGCTCTTCAGGGTCAGGCCCGGCACATATTCCATCACCAGATAGGGCGCGTCCTGCTCGGGCACCGCATCCAGGATCTGCACGACATTGGGATGCTGCAGCCGGCCGGCCAGCGCGGCCTCGGCCGCATAGAAGCGGTTCGCCTGCGTGTCGGGGCCGCCGCGGCTGGTCAGCGCCCAGGCGCGCACCCGCTTGATCGCGACCTCCTTGGCCTTGAACTCGTCCAGGCCCAGGAAGACATCGCTGGTGGCCCCCTCGCCGAGGCGGCGCAGCACACGGTACTTGCCGATATAGGTCGGCAAGTCGGCATGGGCGGCGGGAATGGAAGAGGCGGGGCCGGAGTCCGTGACCATGGCGGGCATCATATGCGCGCCCCGTAGAATTGCGCCCATGATTCAAGCCAAGCAGGATTTGCTCGCCGCCCTCGGCGAGGCCATCCAAGAACTGAGCCCCGGCGCCGAACTGGCCGCCGCTTTCGAGTCCCCCAAGCAGGCCAGCCATGGCGACCTGGCTTGCACCGCCGCGATGCAGCTGGCGCGACCACGGAAGAAGAATCCGCGTGAGCGGGCGCAAGCCCTGATCGAGGCGCGGCCGCGCCGAGCGGCCTTCCAGCAATGGGTGGACGCGCTCGCGATTGCCGGGCCCGGCTTCATCCATATCCGCTTGTAGGCCGCCGCCAAGCAGGCCGTCGTCGCCGAGGTGCTGGGGGCCGGCGCCGGCTTCGGCGCGCAGCCGGCCAATGGCCAGCATGTGATGGTCGAGTTCGTCTCGGCCAACCCGACCGGCCCGCTGCACCTGGGCCATGCGCGCCAGGCCGCGCTGGGCGATTCGATCTGCAGCCTGTTCGCGACCCAGGGCTGGGATGTCACCCGCGAGTTCTATTACAACGACGCCGGCGTGCAGATCGCGACCCTGGCCCACTCCACCCAGTGCCGCCTCAAGGGCCTGAAACCCGGCGATGCCGGCTGGCCCGAGTCGGCCTACAACGGCGAGTACATCCAGGACATCGCCGACGACTTCCTGGCCAGGAAGACCGTCAAGGCCGATGACCGCGAATTCACCGCCTCCGGCGACATCGAAGACCTGGACAGCATCCGCCAGTTCGCCGTCGCCTATCTACGCCACGAGCAAGACCTGGACCTGCAGGCCTTCGGCCTGAAGTTCGACAACTACTTCCTCGAATCCAGTCTCTATCAGACCGGCGCGGTCGAAGCCACCGTGGCCAAGCTGCTGGCCTCCGGCAAGACCTTCGAAGACGGCGGCGCGCTGTGGCTGCGCACGACCGACTACGGCGACGACAAGGACCGCGTGATGCGCAAGTCCGACGGCACCTACACCTACTTCCTGCCCGATGTGGCCTACCACATCGACAAATTCCAGCGCGGCTACACCAAGTGCATCAATGTGCAGGGCACCGATCATCACGGCACGATCGCCCGGGTGCGCGGCGGCCTGCAGGCGGCCGATGTCGGCATTCCGCAGGGCTTCCCCGACTATGTGCTGCACAAGATGGTGCTGGTGATGCGCGGCGGCGAGGAGGTCAAGCTGTCCAAGCGTGCGGGCTCCTATGTGACCATGCGCGACCTGATCGACTGGACCAGCCGCGACGCGGTGCGCTTCTTCCTGACCAGCCGCAAGGCCGACACCGAATTCACCTTCGACATCGATCTGGCGCTGAAGCAGAACGACGAGAACCCGGTGTTCTATGTGCAGTACGCCCACGCCCGCATCTGCTCCATCATCCGCAACTGGGTGGCCGCCGGCGGCGACGAGAGTCAGTTCGGCGGCGCCGATCTGAGCCTGCTGACAGCCCCGACCGAGGCCGCGCTAATGCTCAAGCTGGCCGACTATCCGCGCATGCTCAGCGGCGCGGCCGAGGGCCTGGCGCCGCACGATGTGGCTTTCTATCTGCGCGATCTGGCCGGTGCCTTCCACAGCTACTATGCGGCCGAACGCGTGCTGGACCAGGCGCCCGAGCTGACCCGCGCCCGCGCCGCATTGCTGGCCGCCACCCGCCAGGTGCTGCGCAATGCGCTGGCCGTGCTGGGCGTCAGCGCGCCGGAAGTGATGTCACGTGAAACTCTGGAGAATTCATGAGCCGAGCTCAAGCGCAGCGTCAGCAGCGGGGTGGATTTGTGCTGGGATTGATCGTCGGGCTCTTGCTGGGCCTGGGCATTGCGCTCGGTGTCGCGCTCTACATCACCAAGGTGCCGATCCCCTTCATCAACAAGGTGCCGCAACGCACGGCCGACCATGACGCGCAGGAAGCCGAACGCAACCGCAACTGGGACCCCAATGCCGCGCTGAGCCCCCGTCCCGGCGCCAAGGCGGCCAGCGGCGTGCTGAGCCCCGCACCGGTGCCGCCGCCGACCGTCGCGACG
>NZ_JAQOWX010000130.1:0-15011 GCF_028462495.1 Paucibacter sp. XJ19-41 | reverse complement strand
GGCGCCGCACGGTGGCCAGCGGCTGCGGTGTGCCGCTGGCCGCGTCGAAGCGCAGGCCGGCCAGGCGCAGCCCCGGGCGGGCCAGCTCGGCCAGACTGTTGAAGCGCTTGAGTTCCAGCAGGGCCAGGGTCTGCTTGTCGGGCGAGGGCAGCAGGCGCGGCGGCGCCGGCGCATCCAGCAGCTCGCGGATCGCGGTCGAGGGCTGGCGATAGCCGTTGGCCAGCGCCTGGAGCGGTTCGCCCAGGGCAACACAGAGCAGCAGAAGCAGGGCGTGGCGCAGGAGCATGGGGTTCGTGCAATCAGACAGCGCGCAACGATATCAGGCCGCCGGTCGGGCACCGAGCAGCCAGGCCAGCGCGGTGAAGCTGACGAAGGCCAGGCTGGTCGAGGCCAGGNGAGCATGGGGTTCGTGCAATCAGACAGCGCGCAACGATATCAGGCCGCCGGTCGGGCACCGAGCAGCCAGGCCAGCGCGGTGAAGCTGACGAAGGCCAGGCTGGTCGAGGCCAGGATGATGCGGGCCACGCGGCCGTTGTCGGCGCCGTAGCGCTCGGCCAGCAGCGAGACATTGCTGGCGCTGGGCAGGGCGGCGGCCAGCGTCAGCACCAGCAGCTGGAACGGCGTCGGGCCGACGCCCAGCGCATGGGCCGCCGCGCCCAGCGCAAACACCAGGGCCGGATGGACGATCAGCTTGATCAGCGCCACCGGCAGGAACAGCGCCACCGGCGTGCGCGTGTGGGCATGCTGCCCGGCGCGCCACAGCACTGCGCCTATCGTGAACAGGGCCACCGGCGTTGCCGCGTCGGCCAGCATCTTGACGACGCTGTCGACCGGACCCGGCAGGCGCAGCGCGGTGGCCGAGGCCACGGCGCCCAGCGCGATGGCCCAGGGCAGCGGATTCGACAGCGCGCCGCGCAAGGCCTGCAGCGCGGCGCGCTTGGCATTGCCGGCGCCGGCATCGTGGGCGCGCGCCAGCGCGATGCACAGCGAGCTGGTGACGAAGAGATCGGCCAGCACGGTGCAGATCACCGGCCCGGCCGCGGCCGGGCCCAGCAGCGCCACCAGCAGCGGCACGCCCATGAAGCCGGTGTTGGGGAAGGCCGCCACCAGCGCACCGAAGGCCGCGTCCTTCAGCTGCACCCGCGCCGACAGGGTCACCGCGATCGTGAACGCGACGATCAGCAGCGCCGCGACCAGATAGACGCCCAGCACGCCCGGGTTCAGCAACTCCAGCACCGGCGTGTTCATGCCGAAGCGGAATAGCATGCAGGGCAGCGCGAAGAACAGCACGAAGCCGTTGAGCCCCGGGATCGCGCTCTCGGCCAGCACGCCGCGCTGCGCCGCCAGATAGCCGCACAGCACCAGCGCGAAGAAGGGCAGGGTGACGGCCAGAATCGCTTGCATGGGGGCGGAGTATCGCAAGGCTTAGGTCGGGCCGCCGCCCGTGCACAAGTTCTCGTCGAGCGTGAGCGATTGCGCGCGACACCCCGTGTTGAGGGGGGCGCCGGGCGCCGCTGCGGCCTGGCTTGAGCCTAGGATGCCGGGCAAACCCTGAATACTCATGTCCTCCGCCCGTTTCTCCGCATCCTTTCCCGCACCGGTCAGTGCCGGCTCACCGGTGACCACATCGCTGTCGGTCGGCGAGCGCCTGGGCGTCTGGCGCGTCGCCGCCGCCCTGCATGCCGGCGACTCGGGCCGCTGGTACCGGGCCGAGCATTCGCTGGCCGGCGATGTCAGCGCGGCGCTGCTGGTCTATCAGCAGAGCGCCGACGCGGCGGCGGTGCTGCTGCGCTTTGCCGAGCTGTCGGCGGCCCTGAACCAGCTCAGCCATCCGGCCCTGGCCACGCCGCTGGACAGCGGCCTGACCGCCGAGGGCAAGCCTTTTCTGGCCCTGCCCTGGCAGGACAAGGGCCAACCGCTGCTGGCCGCCGCCGCCGAGCTGCCGCTGCGCCAGCGCCTGCAGCTGCTGCTGCAACTCTGCGACGCGCTGCAATATGCCCATGAGCAAGGCCTGCTGCTGCGCGAACTCGATCCCGGCCTGCTGTGGCTGGTCAAGGGTACCGAGCTGCGGCTGATGGCCCTGGGCCTGGCCGAGCTGGCGCCCGAGCCGGACGCCGAGCCGCCGCTGTTCAGCGCCGCCGCCGCGCCCTTTGTCGCGCCCGAGCTGCAGCGCGGCGCCCAGCCCAGCCTGGGCAGCGAAGCCTATGCGCTGGGCGTGCTGGCCTGCTGGTTGATCAATGGCCGGCCGCCCAGACCCGATGCCAACGGCGTGCTGATGCCCTCGGCCGCCAGCCTGGGCGGCCTCAGCACGGCCGAGCGCTTCAGCCTCGAAGCCCTGCTGCAGAAGGCCATGGCGCCGATGTCGGTGGCCCGCTATCCCTCGGCCCGCGAGCTGGGCGAGGATTTGCGCGCCTGGCTGGCCGGGCAGAACCATTCGGCCCTGGTGCTGCATCCGATGCCCGAGCCCAGCCCGGCGCCGGGCAGCCGCTTCATGCCGGCCTTCGACGGCAGCCTCAGCACCCCGCCGCTGCAAAAGCCCGCGAAGCGCAAGCGCTGGCGCACCTTGCGGGCCGCCGGCGGCCTGGCCTTGCTGGCCGTGGGTGGCTGGGCCGGCCACCAGTACCTGGGCCTGGACGGCCTGCTTCAGTCGCTCAGCGCGCCAGCGCGGCCGGCCTCCACGACATAGCGCGCCTGGCGGCGCAGCGGGCTGGCGGCATCCCAGGGCTGCTCGACCGCGCGCAGCTCCGCCTCCAGCCGGCCGGCACTCAGCTCGAAGCGGATGTAGCCGCGCTCGTCGCTGCGGGCATGGTGGATATGCGGGTTGTGCGGGCGCATCTGGTCGAGCCGGCGCTGGGCCAGGCCGTGGCTGCTGATCGAGCTGCCGCAGAACTCGGTGGCGATCACCGGCTTGTCGGCGCCGCCGGCATGCAGATCGCTCACGTAGTGGGCATGGACATCGCCGCCCAGCACCACCGCATTGCGCACCCGCGCCGCCTGCAGATCGCGCAGCAGGCGCTGCCGGGCGGCCGGGTAGCCGTCCCAGCCATCGGTCCAGTGCAGGCCGCTGCCCTGCTCGGGCGGCTGCCAGTTCAGCGGTGCCATCAGGGTCTGCTGGGCCAGCAGGTTCCAGGGCCGCTCACGGTCCCAGCTCTGCGCCAGCCATTGCTCCTGGGCCTTGCCCAGCAGGCTGCGGGCCGGGTCCAGCAGTTCCGGGCAGTCGCTCAGCGCGACGGTGTTGGAACCGCCCCGGCCCGGCTTGGGGCAGGCCTGGGGGTCGCGCCACTGGCGGTTGTCCAAGGTGATGATGCGGGCCAGCGCACCCCAGTCGTAGCGCTCGTGCAGGCGGAACTCGGCACCGCGCGGCCGCGCCGCCTTCGGAAAGGGCCGATGCTCCCAATAGGCCTGGGGCGCCGCCGCACGGCGGCGCGCGAAGCCGGGCTCCAGATGCTGGGAGATGTCGCCGGCATAGTCGTTCTCGACCTCATGGTCGTCCCAGGTCAGCAGCCAGGGCGCGGCCGCATGCATGGCTTGCAGATGCGGGTCGCTCTTGTACTGGGCATAGCGCTGGCGGTAGTCGTCCAGCGTGCGGCACAGCCCGCCCTGGTGGCGGCGTGCCGGCGTGCTGTCGGGCGCGGTGGCCGACTCGTAGATGTAGTCGCCCAGGAACAGCAGCAGGTCCAGCTCCTGGCTGGCCAGATCGCGCCAGGCCGCATATTCGCCGTGGTCCCAGCGCTGGCAGGAGGCGATCGCGAAGCGCAGGCGCTGCACCGCCGCGCCGGGCGCCGGCGCCGTGCGGCTGCGGCCGACCGGGCTTTGCTGACCCAGCGCGCTGAAGCGGTACCAGTACCAGCGGTCGGGCTTCAGCCCGGCCGGCTCGGCATGGACGCTGTGGGCGCTGCCGGGCTCGGCCCGCTCGGTGCCGCTGGCGGCGATGGTCTTGAAGCCCTCGTCCTCGGCCAGCTCCCAGCGCACCGCGACCTGGGCCGGCAGCGCCTCGCCGAGCAGCCGGGTCCACAGCACCAGGCCGTCGGGGCGCGGGCAGCCGGAGGCTACGCCCAGCGCGAACAGGGGCGCGGCGGCCGGCGTCGCGGCATGGCTGACAAGAGCCGGCGCGCAGCCGGCGGCGAGGGCGGCCTGCAGCAGGCTGCGGCGACTGAGGGCGGTGTTCATCGGCGGCAAGCCTACTCGGGAATTTTGACCTTCCAGCGACGCGACAGCTCGTCGAGCTCACCGCTGGCGCGCAGCGCGGCAATGGCACGCTCCAGCTCGTCGCGCAAGACCTGGCCCCGGTTGTCGCGCGGGTAGGCAAAGTGGCCGCGCAGCTGGCCGATCGGCGGGCCGGCCGGCACCAGTTCCTGTGCCAGACCCAGGCGCTGCAGCACTGGCTCGGTA
Organism: Paucibacter sp. XJ19-41; assembly: GCF_028462495.1. Taxonomy (NCBI): domain Bacteria; kingdom Pseudomonadati; phylum Pseudomonadota; class Betaproteobacteria; order Burkholderiales; family Sphaerotilaceae; genus Roseateles; species Paucibacter sp. XJ19-41. The sequence continues at coordinate 10,619 of NZ_JAQOWX010000130.1, read as the reverse complement.
TTGCGCTCGTTGCTGGCGAACAGGTCGACGCGGCCCAGGCGCAGCATCTGCAGGCCGGTGTTGACGTCGCGCACCGTGCTGATGCGCAGGCCGGCGCGGGCCTGCTCGTAGCTCTCGCCATAGGCCCAGCCCTGCACCTGGGCGACCGGGCGCTGGCCCAGCGCCGCATAGTCGCCGCGCCACAGCCCGCTCTGGGCGCGGCGAGCGTAGAACACCAGCGCGTCCTCGTAAAAGGGCTGGGGCGAGAACAGATAGCGCTGCTCGCGGTCGGCGGTGCGGTAGGGGCCGACCAGGATGTCGGCCAGGCCGCGCTCCACCATGGCCTGGGCGCGCAGCCAGGGGTAGTGCTCGAAACGCAGGCTGTGGCCCAGCCGGGCGGCGGCCAAGGTCAGCAGGTCCACGCCCAGGCCGCTCGGCTCGCCGCCGTCCTTGGCGGCCTCGTAGATGCGCGGGAACTCGGTGCCCACCACCAGCAGCTCGCGCGCCTGCGCGGCCGATCCCCAGGCCAGCAGCAAGAACGTCCAGGCTTGCAGCCAGCGACGGCCGAGGGCCAACACAAGGGCCATGCTCATAGTCCTGCCGTTGTACTAGGGGTTCCCAATGTAGCGCCTGCCGGCATGGGCTTGGCTATCATCCGCGCGACCCGGCGCGAGCCTGCGCCCCAACTCCGCCGCCCGCATGAAGCTCTCCGTGCCCGATTCCTCCAAGCGCTGGCTGGGCCTGAGCCTGGCCGCCGGCAGCGCCGGCGCCGGCCTGTGGCTGGCCTGGCACTACCCTTGGCAGCCCGGGCTGGCCTGCCTGCTGTGGCTCATTGTGGCGGTGCTGGGCTTTGTGCGCTGGCAGGTCTTGCCGCTGCTGATTCCCGGCCTGGTTCCGGTGCTGGGCTTCGCGCCCTGGACCGGCTGGATCAGCTTCGAGGAACTGGACCTGCTGGTGCTGGCCGTCGCCGCCGGCGGCTATGCGGCGCTGGCCTTGGGCGCGAAACGCGGCGTCGAGCTGGCGCCGGCCTGGCAGCGGCCGCTGGCGTGGTCGGGCTTGTCCAAGCTCTTGCTGACGCTGTTCTGTGCCTCGCTGCTGCTGGCGATCTGGCGCGGCGTCGAGCAGGCCGGGGGCTGGCAGTTCGGCTGGTGGCAGGGCTATCACGAGCCGATGAACAGCCTGCGCCAGGGCAAGAGCCTGTGGCTGGTGCTGCTCTTGCTGCCGCTGTGGCGTGCGGCCGGGGCGAGTGAGCCGGCCGCCGTGCAGCGCTGGTTCGGCCTGGCGATGCTGCTGGCCTTGGGCGGGGCCAGCCTGGCGGCGCTGTGGGAGCGGCTGGCCTATACCGGGCTACTGAATTTTTCGAGCGACTACCGCAGCACCGCGCTGTTCTGGGAGATGCATGTGGGCGGCGCGGCGCTGGACGGCTGCCTGGCGCTGGGTCTGCCGTTTGCGCTGCTGTGGGTGCTGCGCGAGCGCCGGCCCTGGGCTTTTGCCGCCGCGCTGGGCCTGCTGCTGCTGGCCGGCTATGCGGCGCTGACGACTTTCTCGCGCGGCGTCTATCTGGCCCTGCCGTTGGGGGCGGGCGTCTGCCTGCTGTTGCTGGCGCGCCAGCGCCGCGCCGCGCAGTTGCCCGCTGCCTCCAGGCCCGCCGCGCGTCGGGGGCTGGGCCTGGCGGTGTTGTTGGCTTTCGGCCTGGCGGCCTGGCCGCTGTTCCAGGCTGGCGGCTACCGGACCTTGCTGGCGTTGGCGGGCAGTGCGCTGCTGATGATCTTCATGCCACCGCTGCGCTTGCAGCAGACGCGCGGCCAGCAACTGATCGTGTTGCTGCTGGCCCTGCTGGCGGCGGCGCTGGCTGCTGCCTTGAGCTGGCTGCTGGCGCTGGCCGTCCCGAAGTCGGCCTATGTGATCGATGCGCTGGTGGTGTTGGGCGGGCTGTGGCTGGCCTGGTGGCTGCGTGCCGGGCTGCCGCGCCATCTGAGCGCCTGCCTGATGGCGGCGGCTTGGTTCTGGAGCCTGGCCTGCGTGGCCGTGGTGGCCGGCAACTGGGGTGGCGAGCAGGCCTTGCAAGAAGCGCTGCTGCCGGTGCTGGGCCTGGCGCTGGGTTGGGCCGGCTTGCAACTGCTGCCCGGAACGGCGGCGCAGTTGCTGGCCGAGCTGCCCTGGCGGGCCAGGAGCCTGTTGTGGACCGCTTGCCTGATGCTGTTCGCCGTGGTGGCGGCGCTGGCAGGCGGCGCCTACATCGGCGACCGTATGGCTACCGGGCAGCGCGATCTGGAAGGCCGCTTCGAGCACTGGCGGCTAGCGCGCAGCCTGCTGGACACGCCGCAGGACTGGCTGCGGGGCAAGGGGGTGGGCCGCGTCGCCAGCCCTTTCCTGTTCGTTGGCCCGGCCGCCGAGCAGGTGGGCGACTACCGGCTCGGCGAGTCGGCCCAGCCACCCCATCTGCTGCTGACCAGCGGCAAGCATGTGCTGGGCTGGGGCGAGCTGTTTCGGGTCAGCCAGCGCATCGCCGCGCCGCGTGGCGAAATGCAGCTGACACTGAAGCTGCGCAGCGCCAGTGATGTGAACCTGCATCTGGAGGTGTGCGAGAAGCATCTGCTCTACAACGCGGAATGCGTGGTCAAGAACCTGCCGCTGCAAAGCCAGGGCGGCGGCTGGCAGACGCTGCAGGCCTCGCTGGGTCAGGCACCGGCCCTGGGCGGGCGCTGGTGGGCGCCGCGCTTTGTGGTGTTCTCGGTGGCGCTGGGTTCGCCGGCGAGCGCGGTGCAGATTGCCGAGCTGCGCCTGCGCGACGCGGCCGAGCCCGCCCTGCTGGCCAATAGCGACTTCTCGCGCGGCATGGCGCATTGGTTCTTCTCCAGCGACCGCCACCACCTGCCCTGGCATATCAAGAGCCTGGGCCTGCACCTGCTGTTCGAGCAGGGGCTGCTGGGTCTGGCCCTGGGCGTCACCTTGGTCGCGGCGGTGCTGTGGCGCTGCAGCTTCGGCCATGCCCGCGCCCACGCCCTGGCGCCGGCGCTGGTGGGTGCGCTGACGGGCTTCCTGATCGTGGGCCTGTTCGACAGCCTGGTCGATGCGCCGCGCATCGCCTTCCTGTTCTACGCGCTGCTGCTGCTGGGCCTGGGATTGCGTTCGACCCGGGCGCCGCTGCCGCCTAGCATGAAATAGGGCAGGGCGGCTTGGCTATCATGCGCAGCCCCGCCCCTGTTCGCCATGTCCTCAGCCGTCTCCACCCTCAATCCCGCCCAGCTCGAAGCCGTCCACCATCTCAACGGGCCCTGCCTGGTGATCGCCGGTGCGGGCTCGGGCAAGACGCGGGTGATCACGATGAAGATCGCGCGGCTGCTGCAGGCCGGCTATGCGGCCAAGAACATCGGCGCCATCACCTTCACGAACAAGGCCTCGCAGGAGATGCGCGAGCGCGCCCGCGATCTGGTGGGCCCGCGCGCGGCCAAGGACCTGGTGATCTCGACCTTCCACAGCCTGGGCGTGCGCATCCTGCGCTCCGAAGGCCATCTGGTCGGGCTCAAGGAGCAGTTCTCCATCCTCGACAGCGACGATGTGCTGGGCTTGCTGCGCGATGCCGGCGGCACCACCGACGCCAAGCAGGCGCGCAGCTGGCAATGGACCATCTCGCTGTGGAAGAACCAGGGGCTGACGGCCAAGCAGGCCCTGGCCGCCGCCAAGGACGAGGACGAGCGCGCGACGGCCGTCGTGATGGAACGCTACCAGGAGCGGCTGGCGGCCTACCAGTCGGTGGACTTCGATGACCTGATCTCGCTGCCGCTGCGCCTGCTGCAGGACTTCCCCGAGGCGCGCGGCAAGTGGCAGGACACCTTGCGCTATGTGCTGGTGGACGAGTACCAGGATACCAATGCCGTGCAGTACGACCTGCTCAAGCAGATCGTCGGCGAGCGCGCCCATTTCACCGCGGTGGGCGACGACGACCAGAGCATCTACGGCTGGCGTGGCGCGACGATCGAGAACCTGAAGCGCCTGCCGACCGACTTCCCGGCGCTGAAGGTGATACCGCTGGAGCAGAACTACCGCTCCACCGGCGCCATCCTGCGCGCGGCCAACAACGTCATCGCGGTCAATCCGAAGATCTTCGAGAAGAAGCTGTGGAGCGAGTTCGGCGACGGCGAGCCGGTGGCCCTGATCGAGAGCGACGGCGAGGAGCACGAGGCCGAGCGGGCGGTGGCGCGCATCCAGGCGATCCGCGCCAATGCCGGCGGCGTGCAGTTCAAGGACTTCGCCATCCTGTACCGCGCCAACCACCAGGCCCGCGTCTTCGAGCAGGCGCTGCGCCGTGCCGAGATTCCCTACAAGGTCTCGGGCGGCCAGAGCTTCTTTGACAAGGCCGAGATCAAGGACCTGTGCAGCTGGCTGCGCCTGCTGGTCAATCCGGACGATGACCCGGCCTTTCTGCGCGCGATCACCACGCCAAAACGCGGCATCGGCCACCAGACGCTGGGCAGCCTGAGCCAGTTTGCCGGGCGCTGGAAATCCAGCATGTATGAGGCCTTGGTCGCCGAGAGCCTGTCCACCGCGCTGAGCACCCGGGCGATCAGCGGCCTGCATGAGTTCGGCCGCTATGTGAACGATCTGGAGTACCGCGCCCGCAACACCTCGGGCGACAAGGAGGCCAAGGCCTTGCTGATGGAGTGGCTGAAGGACATCGGCTACGAGCAGCACCTGATGGAGCAGGAGGAGAACGAGAAGGTCGGCGCGGCGCGTTGGGGCAATGTGCTGGACTTCGTCGACTGGGTGGCCAAGCGCTGCGGCGGCCAGATCAGCCAGGAGGGCGGCATCACCTTCGAGGAGCCCAAGCAGACCGTGCTCGAAGTGGCCCAGACCATCAGCGTGATCCTGTCGCTGGCCGAGCGCGGCGACGAGCAGGACCAGGTCACCTTGACCACCCTGCATGCCTCCAAGGGCCTGGAATGGCCCCATGTCTTCCTGGCCGGCGTCAACGAGGGGCTGCTGCCCTTCAAGGCCGACGACGAGGACATGACCCCGCAGCGCCTGGAGGAAGAGCGCCGCCTGATGTATGTGGGCATCACGCGGGCGCGCACGACCCTGGGCGTCAGCACCTTGCGGAGGCGCAAGAAGAACCGCGAGCTGGTGATGGGCATCCCCAGCCGCTTCATCCTGGAGATGAAGCTGCACGAGAACACCGTCAAGGAAGACCCGCGCGAAAAGCTCAAGCGGCTGCGGGCGGAGTTTGCGGCCAAGGGCGAGGCGAGCGCGGCGGCGCAGGCGAAGGACGGCAAGGCCTGAGGACGACACCCCCATAGGTGGGACGGGGCGGCGCTGTTTCCCGCCGGAGAATGCAACCGCCCTCGGCGCCTGCGGTCATGCAGAAAGCGTGCTGCCCGGTCGCCGGGGGCAACGGGTTCTTCACGCTTGTCCTCCATCCCCACCACCATGAAAAAACTCATCCTGCTGACGCTGACCGCGCTCGCTGCCTTCTATGCCCATGCCCGGTTCTCGTTTGCCGAGCCCAAGCTCGCCTCGTGGCTGGTCCAGCAATCGGCCAAGGCCATGTCAGGCGACAGCTCGGCCTGCGAGGCCTATGCAGACAATCTGCAGGTGACGCTGAGCGCCTATGGGCGGCGCGGCAAGTGGGAGGTGGAGGGTGGCAAGGAGGAGATGTGCGACTACCTCAAGCAGGCTGCGGCCGCCTTCACGGTGCTGCAGGCGCGCACCCATTCGGAGTTCGACGACATCCGTATCGTCCGCGACGGTTTCCCCTGGACCAGCGCGCGGGTCAGCTACACCCAGCGTATGACGGTCGAGGCCAACGGGCTGCCGACGACGACCGTGACCGGCGAGGATGACCTAGTCGTGGTTCGCACGCTGTCGGGTCTGAGGATCAAGACCATCGAGTCGCGATCAAGTGGTGGGCTTTGATCAAGCACTTGCCGCGCCGGCCTGTGATGCGAATCGGCGACAAGGAAGTCCGTGTACGACCCTGAGTCCGAGCGTGGCCTGAGGTAGCATCACTGACGGATCGGCCCCCATCGGCCGATCACGTCGCTCGGACGGTTCCGGGCGCTTACGTGATACACATCCCATGAGCACTGCCTCTTCAGGCAAGCGCCGCTTCGCGCGCATTGATCGCCTGCCTCCCTACGTCTTCAATATCACGGCCGAGCTGAAGCTCGCGGCGCGGCGGCGGGGCGAGGACATCATCGACATGAGCATGGGCAACCCCGATGGGGCCACGCCGGCCCATATCGTCGCCAAGCTCACCGAGGTCGCGCAGCGGCCCGACACCCACGGCTACTCGGCCAGCAAGGGCATCCCGCGACTGCGCCGCGCGATCTCGCATTGGTACGACAAGCGCTACGGCGTCGCCATCAATCCCGACACCGAAGCCATCGTCACGATAGGCTCCAAGGAGGGCCTGGCGCATCTGATGCTGGCGACCTTGGACCGGGGCGATACGGTGTTGGTGCCCGACCCCAGCTACCCGATCCATATCTACGGCGCGGTGATCGCCGGTGCCGACATCCGCGCGATACCGGTGTCCAGCGAGCTGGACTTCTTCACCGAGCTGGAGAAGACGATTCGCGGCAGCTATCCCAAGCCCAAGATGATGGTGTTCGGCTTCCCGTCGAACCCGACCGCGCAGTGCGTGGAGCTGGAGTTCTTCGAGCGCGTGATCGCGCTGGCCAAGAAACACGACATCCTGGTGGTGCACGACCTGGCCTATGCCGACATCGTGTTCGATGGCTGGAAGGCGCCGTCCATCATGCAGGTGCCGGGCGCCAAGGATGTGGCGGTCGAGTTCTTCACGCTCAGCAAGAGCTACAACATGGCCGGCTGGCGCATCGGCTTCATGGTCGGCAATCCCGATCTGGTGGCCGCGCTGGCCCGCATCAAGAGCTATCACGACTACGGCACCTTCACGCCGCTGCAGGTGGCCGCCATCGCGGCGCTGGAGGGTGACCAGGCTTGCGTCGGCGAGATCACCGCCAGCTACCAGCGCCGCCGCGATGTGCTCTACAAAGGCCTGACGGAAGCCGGCTGGGCCGTCGAGCTGCCCAAGGCCAGCATGTATATCTGGGCCCGCATCCCCGAGCCCTACCGCGCGCTCGGCTCCTTGGAGTTCGCGCGCCAGCTGCTGGACAAGGCCAAGGTCTGCGTCTCGCCGGGCATCGGCTTCGGCGACCAAGGCGACGGCCATGTGCGCTTCGCGCTGATCGAGAACGAGGCCCGCATCCGCCAGGCGGTGCGTGGCATCAAGGCCATGTTCAAGGCGGACGGGCTGATCAAGGCCTGACCCTGCGGGACAGAAGCTTATGGGGAATAGGTATTTGCCGGCCGCGGCGGATGCGGGCAGTATTCAGGGTTTTCCAGGACAAGAATCCCACCCCATGCGCCCCATCCGCCTTCTGATCGCTCCGCTGGTGCTGGCCCTTGTGGCCGGCGCGGCGCTCGCCAAACCCCTGCGCTGGGCCAGCCAGGGCGATGTGCAGAGCTTCGACCCCCACGCCTACAACAGCGCGCTGAACAACCAGTTCAACGCCTTTGTCTACGAGGGCCTGGTGGCCTACGACCAGCAGTTCACGATCGAGCCGGCGTTGGCCTCGAAGTGGACCCAGGTCGATGCCACGCATTGGCGCTTCGAGCTGCGCCCCGGCGTCAAGTTCCATGACGGCACGGCGCTGACGGCCGACGATGTGGTGTTCTCCTTCGAGCGTGCGCTCAGCCCCACCTCCAACTTCAAGGTGCTGCTGCAGGGCGTCAGCAGCGTCAAGAAGCTCTCGCCGTCCAGCATCGAGATCACGCTGGCAGCACCCAACCCGGTGCTGCTGCGCCAGATCACCGGCGTGCGCATCATCTCGAAGGACTGGGCCACCAAGCACAAGATCGAGAAGCCGCAGAACTTCGCGCAGAAGGAAGAGACCTATGCGGTGCGCAATGCCAACGGCACCGGTCCCTTTGTGCTCAAGAGCAGCCAGCCCGGCATCAAGACCGAGCTGACGCTGAACCCGAACTGGTGGGGCAAGCTGAACGGCAATGTCAGCCAGATCGTCTACACGCCTATCGGTTCGGACGCGACCCGGCTGGCGGCCTTGCTGTCCGGCGAGATCGACTTCGTGCTCGACCCGGCGCCGCAGGACGTGCCCAAGCTGCGCAACACACCGGGCGTCAAGATCATCGAAGGCGCCGAATTCCGCACCATCTTCCTGGGCCTGGACCAGGCCAGCGAGGAACTGGCCGGCAGCAATATCAAGGGTCGCAACCCCTTCAAGGATTTGCGTGTGCGCCAGGCCCTGTACCAGGCCATCGACATCGAGACCCTGAAGCGGGTGACGATGCGCGGCCTCGCGCAACCGGCCGGCTCCCTGGTCGCGCCGCAGGCCGATGGCTGGACCGCCGAGGGCGACCGTCGCCTGCCTTTTGACCCAGTGCGCGCCAAGGCCCTGCTGACCGAAGCTGGCTACCCCGACGGCTTCCAGGTGCCGCTGGACTGCCCCAACGACCGTTATGTCAATGACGAGGAAATCTGCAAGGCCCTGACCGCCTTCTGGGCCAAGATCGGCGTGCAGGCGCGGCTCAACAGTCAGGGCTCCAGCACCTATTTCCCGAAGCTGCAGCGCAAGGAAAGCAGCCTGCATCTCTTGGGCTGGGGTGTCGCGACCTTTGACGCGCTGTACTCGCTGCAGGCCCTGGTGCACAGCCCGGTCGGTGGCGACGGCAGCTGGAACTACGGCCGCTATGTGAACCCCAAGCTGGACGCGCTGATCGATGCCGCCAAGGTCGAGGGCGATGTGGCCAAGCGCCGCGGCCAGCTGATCGCCGCGCTGAAGATCGTGCAGGACGATGTGGCGGTGATCCCACTGCACCACCAGGTCATCCCCTGGGCGGCGCGCAGCAATATCAATCTGGTGCACCGCGCCAACAACCATATCGATGTGCGCTGGGTGCGTATCGACTGAGGGCAAGCGCTAATTGGGGCCAGGTCTTGCGCCCAGCCAGAATGGGCCCATGCCCATTTACCGCCTGCTGCTGCCCCTGCTGACCCTGATCAGCGCGCTGATCGCCATTGCCGCGCTGAGCCATACCAGCCTGCCGCGCGAGCTGGCCTTCGTGGCCAAGCCGCTGACCACCGTGCTGATCATGCTGTATGCCTGGCCGCGCGGCGCCGATGCGCCCCGCCAGGCGCGGCTGCTGCGCCTGGGCCTCGCGTTCTCGCTGGCCGGCGATGTGGCCCTGCTGTGGCCCGAGTCGGGCTTCGTGCCCGGCCTGCTCTGCTTTCTGATCGCCCACCTGCTCTATATCGCGGCCTTTTGCCAGCACACGCGGCTGGCCCGGCCCTGGTGGCCCTGGCTGATGTTCGGCCTGATCGCCGGCTATGTGCTGAGCCGGCTGTGGCCGGGCGTGCCGGCCGCGCTGCAGGTGCCGGTGCTGGCCTATGTGGTCTGCCTGGCGGCGATGGCGGCCCAGGCCTGGAGCTGGTGGCGTGCCAGCATCGGCGGCGAGCGCGAGCCGCTGGCGCGCTGGGCGGCCTGGGGTGGCACCCTGTTCCTGGCCTCGGACGCGCTGCTGGCGATCAACAAGTTCGCCGGTCCGCTGCCCGAGGCGGCGCTGTGGGTGCTGTCGACCTACTGGTCGGCGCAGTGGTGCATCGCGTCCAGTCTGCGGCGCAGCGACGCCTAGGGTCTAGCCTGTTGCGGCTGCTTGCCGAGGTGATAGCGCAGCGAAGCTTCGATGCACAAAGCTAGCGAGTCCTCGGGGATACGCTGCTCAAGCGTCAAGACCAGGGCCCGACTGCCTTCAAATCTGAAGTCATTCGGAAACAGGGTCCTGAACTGATCGACCAGCCCGGTCTGGCAGTTGAAATACACGGCGTACTGCCCGGGCGCCCTGGGCTTCCAGTCGATGCGCACCGTGCTGCCGCTTCTGGGCCGGGCCGTCAGATAGGCCGGCTCTCCCCATTTCAGGGTTTCCTGGAGTTCGCCAACGCCTTCGGCCCGCGCGGCGGTATCGAAGATGAGTTCGCGCAGCGCGAGCATCTTCTTGCGCACTGCCGGCGGATAGGTATCGAAATGGGCTTTCACGGCGGGATCGGCAAACGGCGTCATGAAGTTTCCTGAGGTGTGTGGCCCAGCGCCCGCGCCGCAGCCGCACGCCATGCAGGTGCCGGATCCACTCGGTCCAGCGTGCGGCAGGCGGCCACCAGCTTGATGACATGGTCGTCGTGCTGGGCCAGCGTAAGGGCGGCCAGGCGGTCCCAGTCTTGCGGTGGCGGCGCCACCGGCAGCGGGCAGGCGGCGGCTTGCCGGGCCGCTTGGCTCGACAACAGCGCGGCCGCTGCGGCGGCCACGAAAGGCCTCATGGCCTGCGCGTCCAACCATGGCGAGAGCTGGCGCAAGGCGGCACTGGCCGTGATCGTGTGCAGCACGGTGAAGTCGGCTGTGTGGACATAAATTGCGGCCGCGCTACGGGCCAGGGCCGGCAACTCGTCAACAGCCAGCCGACCGGCAAGGGCGCGCCAGTCATCGCGCCCGCCCCAGTCGGCCATGCGCTGGGCGATCAGCGGGCGCGATGGCATCGCGTCGGCGTCCGGCAACGCGCACAGCGCCGCCAGCCAGTCGCCCAGCGGCAGCGGCGCGCCGGGCTGGGCC
>NZ_JAQOWX010000013.1:0-74098 GCF_028462495.1 Paucibacter sp. XJ19-41 | reverse complement strand
GTGGGCGCGCCCTGCACGGCCGGCTGGCGCGACGCGCGCGGCGAGCCGCTGGACTTCAAGCCGCTGGCCGGCGCCAGGGACGAGGCCGAGGGCGTGGCCGAGTGGCTGGGCTGCGATGCCCGGCCCTGGCATGTGCACAAGCTGGTGGGCGAGACGGTGTCCTTCGAGCGGGTGCGCACCGCCTTGCTGGAGCGGCCCTACCGCATCGTCCATCTGGCCGGCCATGGCGTGGTCGACCAATGGGTGTCGGACATAGTCGCCGGCCAGGCCTTGCGCAAGACCGGCATGCTGCTGAGCCACCAGCAGGTGCTGGCGGCCGCCGATGTCGAGCAGATGGACCCGGTGCCGGAATTCGTTTTCATCAACTGCTGCTATTCGGGTCGCGATGGCACCGAGGCCGAGGTGCTGGGCCAGCGCAACTATCCGCTGCTGGCCTCCAGCCTGGCGCTGCAGTTCATCAAGATGGGCGCCAAGGCGGTGGTCGCGGCCGGCTGGCAGGTCAACGATGCCGACGGCCTGCGCTTCGCCGAGACGCTCTACACCGCCTTGCTGCGGGACGGCGCCGATTTCGGCAGTGCGGTGCGCGACGCCAGGGCGTCTATCTACCAGCCCGGCGGCGGCAGCAACACCTGGGGCGCCTACCAGTGCTATGGCGACCCGGCCTGGCGACTGGAGGGCCTGGCCGGCAGCGGCTATGGCGATTTCAACGGTACCTCGCGGCTGCGCGGCGCCGAGGACTGCATGAGCCATATGGAGCTGTCCGAACGCATCCTGCAGGTGGTCGCGGTGGCCGGCGACAAGCGCTGCTCGGCGCTGCTGAGCCAGCTCAAGGCGCTGGAGCTGCGCCTGCGCGCCGACCCGCTGCGCCAGGCCTGGCTGCACAGCTCGCGGGTGCGCGCCGCCTTTGGCGAGGCTTACCGTGAGCTGGGCGCGCACGACGACGCGGTCAAGTGGCTGCAGCTGGGCGCCCGCACCGCCTACTCACGGGTGCAGCTGCGCCATATCGAGCTGATGGTCAACTCGCTGGCCCGGCTCGGCGAGGCGCGCGCCCAGATCATGGGCCGCGACATCCTGGAGCGGCTGGAAGCCATCGACGACCCGCAACTGCTCTGGCCCGAGCCCGGCGGCATCGGCGGCGCCGCCAGCGCGGCCTCGGAGCGGCGCTGCCTGCGTGGCAGCGTGCAGATGCGCCGCGCCGCGCCCGCGCCGGATCAGGCGCAGGGCTGGAATATCGCGCTGCTGGCCGAGGCGGCGCAGTTCTTCGCCGCCGGCTATGTGGACAAGCTGGCGCCGCTGAACGGGCTGGGGCTGCAGGATGCGGCCGGCCGCGACCACGCCGACCGGCGCGCCTTCGCGCTGTCCAACGCGCTGCTGTGCTGGGGCCTGGCCCGGCTGGGCGGCATCGAGCCGCAGGGGGTGGACATGCTGCTGGAGCAGCACTGCGACTGGGAGCGCCAGGTGCAGGAGCTGCTCGACGAGATCGAGTCACTGGGTCTGTCGACCCGCTTCTGGCACTACACCAACACCTTCGAGCTGCTGGTGGCGCGCCAGCTGCTGCGCATCGCGCTGGCCCGGCCCGAGGTCGCGGCAAGTCCGCCGCTGACTCCGGCCGACGGCCGCGCGATCCGGCCCGATCTGCAGCGCGCGCTGCAGCTGCTGGAAGCGGCCCTGGTGCGCTGGCCCTCGCCCAGCGAGATCGAGAGCATCCAGCATCGCTTCCGCGCCATCCTGGCCGTCGGCCAGACGGCGCAGCGGACCGGTGATCATGGGCCGGCGCTGGACGAGCTGGTCGCGACCGCCGAGCGTGCGCTGGCCCTGCTGGCCGCGCACGAGCGCCGGCATGATGGCTGAGCGCTCAGCGCGCGGCGCTGTTCGCGTCCTGCTTGGCGGCCAGCGTGGTCTTGGCGGGGTAAAGCTGGGGGTGGCGCTGGCGCGGCGTCAGGCCGTCCTCGCCGACCGGCAGCGTGCCATTGAGCCGGGCCTCGGCCAGCTCGGCCTTGACCTGCTCGCGGCTCTTCTCGCCAGCATCGCGCGCGGCCAGCGCGGGGCCGGCGAGCAGCAGGGTGGCGCTGCACAGGGAGATCAGGGTGAGCTTGTTCATCGGGTGATCCTTTGCATGAAGTGGAGACCTCACTGTAGAAAGGCGTCGCTGGCCGGGCGCTGACGGCGCGATGACAAAGCTGTCATCCGCCGCGCTGGCGCTTCAGGCATGCTGGCGGCCTTGCAAACAGGAGAAGGTCTTGCGCATCCTGGTGGTCGAAGACGAGCCCAAGACGGGCGACTATCTGAAGAAGGGCCTGGGCGAGTCGGGCTTTGTGGTCGATGTAGCGAGTGACGGCATCACCGGCCTGCACCTGGCCCAGCAGCAGGGCTACGACCTGATCGTGCTCGATGTGATGCTGCCGGGCATGGACGGCTGGCGCGTGCTGCGCCGGCTGCGCGAGGGCCGCGACACGCGGGCCACGCCGGTGATCTTCCTGACCGCGCGCGACGCGCTGGAAGACCGGGTCCAGGGCCTGGAGCAGGGCGCCGACGACTATCTGGTCAAGCCCTTTGCCTTCGCCGAGCTGCTGGCCCGCATCCGCACGCTGCTGCGGCGCGGGCCGCTGCGCGAGGAGGAGCTGCTGGCCGTCGACGATCTGCTGCTGAACGTGCCGGCGCGCGTCGTGACCCGGGCCGGCGAGCGCGTGCATCTGAGCGCGCGCGAGTTTGCGCTGCTGCATCTGCTGATGCGGCGCCAGGGCGAGGTGCTGTCGCGCAGCCAGATCGCGTCGCTGGTCTGGGACATGAATTTCGACAGCGACACCAATGTCGTCGATGTCGCGGTGCGGCGCCTGCGCCTGCGCATCAACGATCCGGTGCCGGGCCGGCTGATCCATGCGGTGCGCGGCATGGGCTATGTCTGCGAGCTGCGCCCATGAGCCGCCTGCCGCTGAGCTGGCGCCTGGGTCTGCTGTTCGCGGCGCTGGTGGCGCTGAGTTGTGGCTCGCTGGGCGTCTATCTCTACCAATCCTTCGCCCAGCAGCTGGAGCGCCGCGATGATCTGCAGCTGCTGGGCCAGCTGCGCCATCTGCGCCAGCTGCTGGCCCACACGGCCGCGCCCCGGCTGCTGCTGGACCAGCCGCAGTACCTGCGCGACACGATGAGTGCCGACAGCAATGTCTATGTGCTGGTGCACGACGAGGCGGGCCGCCTGCTGCTGGACGTGCATCCGGGCCACGAGCCCCTGCCGACGCCGGACCCGGTGCCGCTGGGACGGGCCGCCGGCCTCGGCGATATCCGCTACTGGACCACGGTTGCCGGCGTGCCGGCCGCCGCGGTGGGAGCGCTGTCGCCGCTGGGTTCGGGCCGCAATGTGCGCATCACGGTGGCGCGCATCTGCAATGAGCGCACCGAGCTGCTGGCCGACTACCGGCGCCGCATCTGGTTCAGCGTGCTGTTCTTCGCCGTCGCGGGCGGCGCGCTGGCGCTGGGGCTGATGTGGCAAGGCCTGGCCCCGCTGCGCCGCCTGGCCCGCGAAGCCGGCCGCATCACCGCCCAGCGGCTCTCGACCCGGCTGTCCGAGCGGGCGGCCCCGGCCGAGATGCGCGGCCTGATCGCCGCCTTCAACGCGATGCTGCTGCGCCTGGAGCAGGGCTTTGCCCAGGTCAACCAGTTCGCCGCCGATCTGGCTCATGAGCTGCGCACGCCGGTCGGCAATCTGCTCGGCCAGAGCCAGGTGATGCTGGCGCGCCCGCGCAGCGCCGAGGACTACCAGGCCCTGCTGGGCTCGAACATCGAGGAGCTGGAGCGGCTGAACCGCATGATAGACAGCATGCTGTTCCTGGCCCGCGCCGAGCACAGCGCGATGGCGCTGCAGCGCCAGGCGCTGGACCCGGCCGCGGAGCTGGCGCGCCAGGCCGACTACTTCCAGGACCTTGCCGAGGAGCGCGGGCTGCGCCTGCTCACGAGCGTCGTCGGCAGCGAGCCGCTGCAGGCCGACACCATGCTGCTGCGCCGCGCGCTGGCGAACCTGCTGGCTAATGCCGTGCAGCATGCAAAGCCCGGCAGCCAGGTCCGGCTGAGCGCACGGCGGCGGCCCGGTGCCTGGGAGCTCAGCGTCGACAACAGCGGCGAGCCGCTGCCGGCCGAACTGCTGGAGCGGCTGTTCGAGCGCTTCTACCGCGCCGATCCGGCGCGCGCCGACTCGGCCCGCTCCAGCGGCCTGGGTCTGGCCATCGTGCGCTCCATCATGACCTTGCACGGCGGCAGTGCGACGGTGGTCCAGCCGGCCGCCGGCGATATCAGCTTCCGGCTGTGCTTCCCCGATGCAGCTCCTCGTGCAGCCAGTCCCGCAGCGCCAGCAGCGGGGGCCAGGTCTTGAGGGCTGGCGGGTAGACCAGGTGATAGGGCAGGGCCTGGGCATGGACGATGCTCAGCGGTGAGAGCTGTCGCAGCCGGCCCTCGCGCAGCGCGTCGGCGGCCAGGATCTCACGGGCCAGGGCCAGCCCCAGATCCTGCTCAGCCGCCTGCAGCAGCAGACCCACATCGTTGAACACCGCCACCGGCGTGACCCGGCGCTGCACGCCGGCCGCAGCGAACCAGGACTCCCAGGCCTCGGCGTGGCCCAGCAAGGCTTCCTCGCCCAGCCCCTCGGCGGTCAGCGTGGCGCCGCGCCGGCCCAGACCCAGGCGCTTGGCGGCGGCCGGTGAGCCGACCAGTATCAGCGGCACCTGGGTGCCGATCAGCTCTTCCGATGCCAGGCCCGGCCAGGGGCCGCGGCCATGGCGGATGCCGGCATGAATGCCCTCGCGGGCCAGGTCGATCAGCTGGGGTGAGGCGCTGATCTCCAGCGCCAAGCCGGGATGGCGGCTGCGCCAGCCCTGCATGCGCGGCAGCAGCCAGCGCTGGGCGAACGAGGGCACCACGCTCAGCCGCAGGCTCTGCGCCTGCAGCCCGGCCGCCGCAGCCGCCGCACTGACGCCGCGGTCCAGCTCGGCCAGGGCCTTGTTGACGCTGGCCAGCAAGGCCTCGCCGGCGCTGTTGAGCAGCAGGCGGCGGCCGCGCCGCTCGAACAGCGCATGGCCCAGCTGCGTCTCCAGCGCGCGCAGCTGGTGGCTCAGCGCGCTGTGCGTCAGATGCAGGGTCTCGGCCGCCGCACGCAGATTCTGGGTCTGGGCGATGACGCGAAATGTCGGCAGGGTGTTGAGCGGCAGGCGCACCATGGCGGGCCCTCTGCTGGTTAGTTATTTCGACCATACCAGAGAAAAACAATCAATTCCATTGCCCAGGTCGGCGACCTATCCTGAGTTCACTCGATAGGAGATCCGCCATGCTTCACTCTGCCACCGGCGCTTGCGCCGACTCGCTCACCCGCTCCGCCCCCGCATCCTTCGCTGACCGTTGGCATCGCTGGGGAGGGGGGCTGTGGGCGCTGCTTTTCGACACCGCCGCCCTGCCGAGCGAGCCCGAGCGGCTCGATGATCTGGATGCCCGCAGCTTGCGCGATATCGGCTGGTGGTGCGTCGGTAGTCGGCGTGCCGATCACGAGAACCTGGCCAGCCACCGCATCGATTTCTTTCTCTGAGCCAGAACAGCAATGTCTTTTGGCCAGCCTGGGGCAAACCCCTGTCTGTACTTTGTATCCAAAGTCCATCCCGCGACCGAGGCGCCGGCCGACTAGCGTCAGAATGGCGGCTGTTGTAGGCAGAGCCAGCGGTGCGGTCGATGAATCTTGTGAGTGGTGGGGAAGCCCCGGAAGCGTTTGAATGGCAGAGCCGCGTGCGTCTGGTCGACGAGGTCGCGCGGGTGCTGCGCCAGCGCATCTATACCGGCTTCTACCCGCCCGGCGAGCTGCTGCGCCAGGTGCAGCTGTCGGAAGACCTGAAGGTCAGCCGCACGCCGCTGCGCGAGGCGCTGCGCATGCTGCAGAGCGAGGGGCTGGTCGAGGCCGACGGGGTGCGCGGCGTCAGCGTCGCGCGGGCCGACCGGCGCCGGCTGCTGGACGCCTACACGATGCGCGAGATGCTGGACGGCCTGGCCGCACGCCAGGCGGCCGAGCGCGGCGCCGAGCGCGCGCATGCGCTGCTCGACCCGATGATCGCGGCCCAGCGCCGCACCTTGGAGCCCTGGTCGCCGGCCGACTACACCCGCTTCAATGTGGACTTCCACTCGGCCATCATCGCGCTGGCCGACAACGAGTTCCTCAACGCCCAGCTGGCCCTGGTGCGCAAGACCTCGCAGGTGTTTGCGCCGGCCGTGCTGATCAGCCATGAGCGCGCCGGCCCCGCCATCGCGGAGCATGAGCGCATCGTCGCGGCGATTGCCTCGGGCGATGGCGACGCCGCCGAGCGCCTGGGCCGTGCCCATATCCACGAGACGATTCTGTGCCTGCGGCGCGAGCTGGATGGCGGCGCGCCCCACGGCGCGACGGTGCCGCCTGCCGTGATCGGGCGTCGGCGCCCGGCCGCATGAGCCTGTTCCTGCTCAAGCGCTTTGCCACGCTGATCGCCACTCTGCTGGCGGCCTCCTTGCTGGTGTTCGGCGTGCTGGAGGTGCTGCCCGGCAATGCGGCCCAGCTCTTGATGGGGCCGGACGCCGCGCCCGAGGCGGTGGCCGCACTGGCCGAAAAACTGGGTCTCAACGACAGCGCCTGGACCCGCTATGGGGCCTGGCTGGCGGGGCTGCTGCTGCGCGGCGATATGGGTCTGTCTTACGCCTACAGCACGCCGGTGGCCGAGCTGATTGCCGAGCGCCTGGCGTTGACCGTGCCGCTGGCGCTGATCGCGATGGCGCTGACCACGGTGATCGCGCTGTCGGCCGGCGTCTATGCGGCCTCGCGCCACAACCAGGCCGGCGATGTCGGCATCATGGGCTTGAGCCAGCTGGGCATCGCGGTGCCGAACTTCTGGTTCGCGATCCTGCTGATCCTGCTGTTCGCAGTGCATCTGCAATGGCTGCCGGCCGGTGGCTTCCCGGGTTGGCGCGAGGACGATGGTGGCGGCATCTGGCCGGCGCTGCAGGCCCTGCTGCTGCCGGCCGTCTCGCTGGCCGTGGTGCAGGCGGCCATCCTGGCCCGCATCACCCGCTCGGCGATGCTGGAGGTCTTGCGCGAGGATTTCGTCCGCAGTGCGCGTGCCAAGGGCCTGAGCCGGCGCGGCGCGCTGTGGGGCCATGCGCTGCGCAACGCGATGATTCCGGTGCTGACCGTGATGGGCCTGCAGTTCGCCAATCTGCTGGCCGGCACCATCGTGGTCGAGAACGTGTTCTATCTGCCGGGCCTGGGCCGGCTGATCTTCCAGGCCATCGCCAACCGCGACCTGATTGTGGTGCGCAATGCGGTGCTGCTGCTGGCGGTCATGGTGATCGTCGTCAACTTCGTCGTCGATGTGCTGTATGCCTGGATAGACCCGCGCATCAAGGCGGCGGATCTATGAGGCGCGCGCTGCAACACCCCAGCTTTGTTCTTGGCGCCGCGTTGACCGCGCTGCTGCTGCTGGCGGCCCTGCTGTCCCTGTTCTGGACCCCCTGGCCGCCCTACGAGATCGACATCCCGGCCAAGCTGCAGGCGCCCAGCGCGGCCCACTGGCTGGGCACCGATGCGCTGGGCCGCGACATCGCCAGCCTGCTGCTGCTGGGCGCGCGCAACTCCATCCTGGTCGGCGTGATCGCGGTGGGCATCGGTCTTGGCATCGGCACCCTGCTGGGCCTGTGGGCGGCGGCGCGGCGCGGCTGGGTCGAGGAGGCGGTGATGCGCTTCTCGGACTTCAGCTTCGCCTTCCCGGCCATCCTGCTGGCCATCATGATGACGGCGGTGTTCGGCCCCGGCATCGTCAACGCCATCATCGCGATCGGCCTCCACAACATCCCGACCTTCGCCCGCATCAGCCGCGCCAGCGCCAAGGCGCAATGGGCGCGCGACTATGTGCTGGCCGCGCGGGCCTGCGGCAAGGGCGCCTGGCGCATCAGCGTCGAGCATGTGCTGCCGAACATCGCCTCGGTGCTGATCGTGCAGGCGACCATCCAGTTCGCGCTGGCGATACTCGCCGAGGCCGCGCTGTCCTATCTGGGCCTGGGCACCCAGCCGCCCGAGCCCAGCTGGGGCCGCATGCTGGCCGAGGCGCAGACGCTGATGTTCCAGGCGCCGCTGCTGGCGGTCTTTCCCGGCCTGGCCATCATGGCGGCCGTGCTGGGGCTCAATCTCTTGGGCGACGGGCTGCGCGATCTGCTCGACCCCAAGCTTGCGAGGGCGCGCTGATGCTGGAAGTCAAGGACCTGCGCGTGCAGCTGCAGACCCGGCGCGGCCCGGCCGAAGCGGTGCGCGGCCTGAGCTTCGAGCTGGCGCGCGGAGAGACGCTGGGCCTGATCGGCGAATCGGGCTGCGGCAAGTCGCTGACCGCGCTGGCGCTGATGGGCTTGCTGCCCGACAGCGCCCAGGTCAGTGGCGCGATCCGCTTCCAGGGTCAGGACTTGCTGGCGCTGAGTGACCGCGAGCGCAGCGCGCTGCGCGGCAACCGCATGGCCATGGTGTTCCAGGAACCGATGACGGCGCTGAACCCGCTGCACCGTGTCGGCGCCCAGGTGGCCGAGCCGCTGCGCCTGCACCGGGGCTGGGGCGCGGCGCGGGCGCTGGAGGAGGCGGTGCGCCTGCTGGAGCGGGTCGGCCTGCCCGACGCGAAGCGGCGTGCCCTGGCCTATCCGCACGAGCTGTCCGGTGGCCAGCGCCAGCGGGTGAGCATCGCGATGGCGCTGGCCTGCGAGCCCGATCTGCTGATCGCCGACGAACCGACCACGGCACTGGACGTGACGATACAGAGCCAGATCCTGGACCTGCTGGCCGAGCTGGTCGAGGAGCGCGGCATGGGCCTGATCCTGATCTCGCACGACCTCGGCGTGATCGCCGAGAACGTGGGGCAGATGCTGGTGATGTATGGCGGCAGCGTGGTCGAGCGCGGGCCGACCGCAGCCGTGTTCGAGCGCATCGGCCATCCCTACACCCAAGGCCTGTTCGCCGCCCGGCCACGGCTGGGCATGGCGCGCGGCGCGCGGCTGCAGACGATTGCCGGCAGCGTGCCCGAGCTGGCGGACCTGCCCGCTGGCTGCCCCTTCAGCGCGCGTTGCCGGCTGGCGACGGCCGAGTGCGCAGACACGCGCCCGCCGGCGCTGGCGATGCCGCAGCCGGGGCATGAGGTCAGCTGCCTGCATCTGGAGGAGGCGTTGCGTGGCCGATGATGCGCTGCTGAAGGTCGAGAACCTGCATCGCCACTACCGGCTGCCGCGCGAACGCCTGTTCGCGCCGGCGCCGAGTTTGCAGGCGCTGCGCGGCGTCAGCTTCGAGCTGAAGGCCGGCCAGTCGCTGGGCGTGGTCGGCGAGTCGGGTTCGGGCAAGAGCACCCTGGCGCGGGCGGTGATGGCGCTGGAGACGCCGGACCAGGGTCGGGTCTTGCTGAAGGGGCAGGACCTGCATGCGCTGCCGCCGGCCGCGCTGAGGGCGGCGCGGCGCGACTTCCAGATGGTGTTCCAGGACCCTTATGGCTCGCTGGACCCGCGCCGCAAGGTCGGCCGCATCGTCGCCGAGCCCCTGGTGTCGCTGACCTCCGCAGGGCCGGCCGAGCAGCGCGAGCGGGTGCTCGACAGCCTGGTGGCCGTGGGCCTGCGCGAGGCCGATCTGGACAAGTATCCGCACGAATTCTCCGGCGGCCAGCGCCAGCGCATCGCGATCGCGCGCGCGCTGGTGACGCGGCCGCAGCTGATCGTCGCCGACGAGCCGGTCAGCGCGCTCGATGTCTCGGTGCAGGCCCAGGTGCTGAACCTGCTGCAGGAATTGCGCGAGCGCTATGGGCTCTCCTACCTGCTGATCAGCCATGACCTGGCCGTGGTCGACCATGTCTGCGACCAGCTCATCGTGCTCTACCGGGGCCGGGTGGTGGAGCAGGGCAGCCCCGAGGCGCTGTTCCGCCTGGCCGCCCATCCCTACACCCAGGCCTTGCTGGACGCGGTCCCGCGTACGCGGCCGACGGGCCAGCGGCGGCGCGACAGGCCTGCCGTAACGCCGATACAGTCACAGCCGATGGCAAGACCTGGCACCGGCTGCGACTTCGCGCCGCGCTGCCCGCATGCGAGCCCGCGCTGCGCTGCCGAGCCGCCGCTGCTGCGCGAGCTGGGGGCGGGGCAGCGCGCGGCATGCCATCATGCCGAGAAGATTTTGCAAACCCGGATTGCAGCGGAGGATTCCAGATGTTGATGAAGCAATTGATACTGGCCACGAGTCTGGCCGCACTGGGGCTGCTGAGTGCGGGCGTCCAGGCGCAGGCCAGAAAGGACAGCCTGGTGCTGGCGATGACGCTGGAGCCGCCGGGCCTGGACCCGACCGCCGGCGCGGCCTCGGCGATTGCCGAGATCGTCCAGTACAACATCTTCGAGACCCTGAGCAAGATCGGCCCGGACGGCAAGGTCAGCCCGCTGCTGGCAGAGAGCTGGGAGGTCTCGCCGGACCTGAAGACCTATACCTTCAAGCTGCGCAAGGGCGTCAAGTTCCAGAACGGCGAGCCCTTCGATGCGGCGGCGGTGACGTTCAGCTTCGAGCGTGCGGCCGCCGAAAAAAGCGTCAACCACGACCAGCGCCGGTTCGCCGCGATGGACTTCATCGCGACGCCCGATCCCCACACCGTGGTGATCGGCCTGAAGACCATAGAGCCGGATTTCCTGTTCCTGATCGGCCAGGCCACCGCCATCATCGTCGAGCCCAAGAGCGCCGAGAGCAATGCCACCCGGCCGGTCGGCACCGGGCCCTACAAGCTGGAGAACTGGGCCAAGGGCTCGGCCGTCACGCTGACCCGCTGGGACGGCTACCGCGCCGCGCCGCAGCTGAAGATACGCCGCGTCAGCTTCCGCTTCATCAGCGACTCGGCGGCCCAGGTGGCGGCCCTGCTGTCGGGCGATGTCGATGCCTTCCCGCGCGTGGCCGCAGCGCGCAGCCTGGGCCAGTTCAGCAGCGACAAGCGTTTCCAGGTCATCAAGGCCGGTTCGCGGGCCAAGACCATACTGGCGATCAACAACAAGAAAAAACCGCTGGACGATGTGCGGGTGCGCCGCGCGATCGCCGCCGCGCTGGACCG
The DNA here is from genome assembly GCF_028462495.1 of Paucibacter sp. XJ19-41. Lineage (NCBI taxonomy): Bacteria > Pseudomonadati > Pseudomonadota > Betaproteobacteria > Burkholderiales > Sphaerotilaceae > Roseateles > Paucibacter sp. XJ19-41. Next base: position 63,002 of record NZ_JAQOWX010000013.1, on the reverse strand, counting down.
CAAGTCCATCATCGAGGCGGCGGCCGATGGCTTCGGTGTGCCCATCGGCAGCCATTACGTGCCCGGCGCGCTGGGCTATCTGGACACGACAGCCCTCAACCCCTTCGACCCCAACAAGGCCCGCGCGCTGCTGAAGGAAGCGGGCGTGGCGACGCCGCTGGAGCTGAGCCTGAAGCTGCCGCCCACGCCTTATGCGCGCCAGGGTGGCGAGGTCGTTGCGGCCCAGCTGGCCAAGGTGGGCATCGTCGCGAAGATAGAGAACGTCGAGTGGGCGCAGTGGTTGTCGGGTGTCTACACCAACAAGCAGTACGACCTGAGCCTGATCAGTCATGTCGAGCCCTTCGATCTGAACAACTATGCCAAGCCCGGCTATTACTGGGGCTATGAGAACCCGGCGTTTGCCAAGCTGCTGGAGCGCATCAACAACACGCCGCGCGAGGCCGAGCGCGCCAAGCTGCTGGGCGAGGCGCAGCGTCTGCTGGCGCAGGACGCGGTCAACGCCTATCTGTACCAGCCGGTCTGGCTGACGGTGGCCAAGCGTCAGCTCAAGGGCTTGTGGACGGATATGCCGGTCTTTGTCAACGACATCTCGGCTTTGAGCTGGGAATGAGCGCGCCGCTGTTCTCGCTCAGCGCCGTCGAGCTGCTGGACGGCTACCGCCGCCGCGCCTTCTCGCCGGTCGAGGTCACGCAAGCGGTGCTGGCCCATATCGGGTGCTGGGAGCCGCAGCTCTGCGCGCTCTATGCGCCGGACCCGGAGGCCGCACTGGCCCAGGCCCGTGCGTCCGAGGCGCGCTGGTTGAAGGGCGAGGCGCTGGCGCTGGACGGTGTGCCGCTGACCTTGAAGGAAAACATCGCGACGCGCGGCACGCCGATGCCGCTGGGCACGGCCGCCACGGTGCTGAGCCCGGCCACCGAGGATGCGCCGCCGGCGGCCCGCATGCGCGAGGCCGGCGCCGTGCTGCTGGCCAAGACCACGATGCCGGACTACGGCATGCTCAGCTCCGGGCTGTCGAGCTTTCATCCGCTGACCCGCAATCCCTGGAACCTGGACCGCAACCCCGGCGGCTCCAGCGCCGGCGCGGCCGCAGCGGCGGCGGCCGGCTATGGACCGCTGCATCTGGGCACCGATATCGGCGGTTCGCTGCGCCTGCCGGCCTCCTGGTGCGGCATCTTCACCCTGAAGCCCAGCCTCGGCCGCATCCCGATCAAGCCGCCGTTCGCCGGCCGCGTTGCCGGCCCGATGACGCGCACGGTGACCGACGCCGCGCTGATGATGGCTTCGCTGTCCCGCCCCGATTGGCGCGACACGATGAGCCTGCCCGCCCAGGACATCGATTGGCTGAGCCTGGACCGCGATGTCAAAGGCCTGCGCATCGGCCTGATGCTGGACGCCGGCTGGGGCCTGGATGTCGAGCCCGAGACCCGCGCCGCCGTCGAGGCCGCCGCGCGCCTCTTCGAGGCTGCCGGCGCCCGGGTCCAGCCGCTGCCTGCATTCAGCACGCGCGCGATGATCGACGGCCTCGACAAGTTCTGGCGCATGCGCTCCTGGCTGGACATCTCGGCCCTGCCGCCGGAGCGCCAGGTGCTGGTCCTGCCCTATATCCGCGACTGGGTGTCCACCGGCGGGAGCTTGAGCGCGGCCGAACTGTTCCACGGCTACAGCCAGATGGCGGCCTTCCGCGAGGCGGCGGTCGCGGCCTGCCAGCCCTATGACTATGTGCTGTCGCCGGTCAGCCCGGTGCCGGCCTTTCCGGCCGAATGGGCCAGCCCGATCAACGACCCGCAGCGCCCCTTCGAGCACATCGCCTTCACGCTGCCCTACAACATGAGCGAGCAGCCGGCCGCTTCCATCAACTGCGGCTACACCAAGTCCGGCCTGCCTATCGGCCTGCAGATCATCGGCCAGCGCTTCGACGATCTGGGCGTGCTGCAAATGGCGCGGGCCTTTGAGCAGATGCGGCCCGCGCAGCGCGACTGGCCGCAGCCGCCCGAGGCGCTGGCTGACGATGAGACCGACGCAGATGCTGACGACGTACCGCTGATCCGCCGTTCCAAGCCAATGGCGAATCGGGGACGGGCGGGGTATTGATGAGGCCGCAGGAGCGCTTTGATTGAACGAGGGACATTTGCTGGCCAAGCTGGTGTGGGCACTGCTGTTCCTGCCGGCATCCAGCTTCCTGATCTGGGCCATTGGCCGCCGCCTGCCTGCCGAGCATGGGCTGCGCAAGTTCTTGGAGAAACATGGCGCCATGAAGCTGGCGTACTGGGGACTGTTCATCTCCTGGGCGACGGCAGGACTCGTGCTGGCGCTGCTTTACTCCTGAATGCGCGCGCCATGTTCGTGAAGTACATTTGGCCGGGCTTCAAGCTCCTGTTGTCCCTGTCGCTGTTGGCGGCCCTGCTCGCCTTCATCGTTGCTGCGCCGCAGGCCTTGGCGGATCCGAGCGTGTGGGGGCTGTCTTCGATCTTGCTTGTCATGGCCGCGCTGCCCTGGGTCGATTTCGAGCGTCCAAACCGGGCGCTGGGACTGAGTGGCCTCGTGTTCGGGCTCGGGGTGGGCTTTGCTGCCTGGCAGACCGCCTTCGGCGTGACCGAGTGGCCGAGGGCGTGTCGGGGGCGGAGCAGCCTGATCTGCGAGCTGCAGAATCTGCTGTGGCTGGCGGGCGGGCCGACTCTGGCAGCGCTGCCCCTGCTCGTGGTCGCGGTCGCGCTGTTCTGGGGCGGAGCTCGGTTAGTGCGGCGGACCAATTACCGGTGAGGGGTCTCGACGAGATTTAAGACGATGGATCTGCAACTCAAAGGCCTGCGGGCCGTGGTCACCGGCGGCTCCTCGGGCATAGGCGCGGCCATCGTGCGCACCTTGGCCGCCGAGGGCTGCGAGGTGATGTTTTGCGCGCGTGATCCGGGCCGCATCGAGGCCGCGCTGCGAGCGCTGGAGTGTCTGCCCGGTCGGGTCAGCGCCCGCGCGCTCGATGTCACTGACACGCCAGCACTGCGCGACTGGCTGGGCTCGCTGGGCGGCTTTGACATCTTTGTGCCCAATGTCAGCGCGCTCAGCGGCGACTGGGAGCAGGCGATACGCAGCGATATCCGCGCCACGGTGGAGGCCACCGAGGCCGCCGTGCCCTGGCTGCAGCGCTCGCCGCAAGCGGCCATCACCTATATCGGCTCCAAGGCCGGCTCGCTGGCGGCGCCCAACTCGGCGGCCTATGGCGCGGCCAAGGCGGCGCTGGCTCACTACATGAAGTCGCTGTCGGCCCGGTTGCTGCCCGGCGTGCGCGTCAATACCGTGTCGCCCGGCGATACCCTGGTGGTCGATGGTTTCTGGGACCGGGTGCGGCGCGAGGAGCCGGATCAATTCGCCAAGGTCGTGCAGCGCAACCCGCTACAGCGCCTGGCCACGCCCGAGGAGATCGCCCGTGTCGTGGCTTTTGTCTCGAGCCCGGCGGCCAGCTTTGTCGCGGGGGCGAACTGGTATGTCGATGGCGGGTCGACGGCGCATGTGCAGATATGAGTCTTGATGGCGGAACAGAACCCGGCGATGCAGCTGTGCCTGCTTGCGGTGCAGCGGGCGAGCGCTGAGCGCGCTACCGAATTCAGAATGGAGTCTTCAATGATCGAGATCCACCCGCTCTCCCCTGACCGCCAGGCCGACTTCATGGCTTTTTTCGATGGCGAGGCCTTTAGCGACAACCCGCGCTGGGCTTTTTGCTACTGCCAGTGCTTTTACGAGGACCACCGGGTCGTCAACTGGAAGGCACGGACGGCCGGCGAGAACCGCGATTGCGCTGCGCGGCGCATAGCGACCGGGCGGATGCAGGGCTATCTGGCCTATCGCGAGGGCCGCGTGGTCGGCTGGTGCAATGCGGCGCCACGCCCGCTGCTGCATGCGCTGGACGACGAACCGCCGTTGCAGTCCCCGCCCGAGGAGCTGGCCCGCACCGGCACGATCGTGTGCTTCCTGGTGGCCCCCAGTCAGCGTGGCCAGGGCATTGCGAAAGCTCTGCTGGACGCTGCCTGTGATGGCTTGCGGGAGCAGGGCATGGCCCGCGTTGAGGCCAATCCGCGCACCGACCTGGCCAGCGCCGCCGACAACCATTTCGGACCGCTGAAGTTGTACCTGGCGGCCGGCTTCGAGCAGCTGCGCGATGACGGCGACGGCAGCGTGTGGGTCGGTAAGGATCTGGGGCGATGAGTGAAGCACAGCAGAACAGCAGCGCTGGCATCGCGCTGGCCGAGCATATCCGCAGCCTCGAACGCAGCCGCCTGCGCGCGCTGGTGGCCGCCGACATGGCGACCGCAGGCCCGCTCCATGCCGACGACTTCCAGCTGATCACACCGGGTGGCGTGGCCTTCAGCCGCGATCAATACCTGGGCAAGATAGCGCAGGGCACGCTGCGCTATCTGCGCTGGGAGCCGGATGCCGAGATGGCGGTGCGCGTCAGCGGCCAGGACAGCGCGGCGATACGCTATCAGGCCACGCTGGCCTTCGATGGCAGCGCGCCGTTTCGTTGCTGGCATATCGACACTTACGAGCGCAATACCCAGGGTCAGTGGCAGGTCGTGTGGTCGCAGGCCACGGCGATCAAGCCGGCCAGCTGAACCCGATCTGGCGCTGCCGACGCATGCGCCACAATCACCACCAGACATCCATGTTCCGGAGACTTTCGCCATGAATCACGCCCACACCCTTGCCGCCGAATCCGCGCCCAGCGCCGGCGATCGCCCCGACCGCCTGGAGGAGCAGCTGTCCTTCAAGTCGCGCTTCGTGCTGCTGTTCGGCGAGATCAGCGACACGGTTGCCCATGCGACCTGCCGCCGCCTGCTGGCGCTGGCGGCCGAGTCCGATGCGCCGATCACCTTGCTGATCTCCTCGCCGGGCGGTCATGTGGAATCGGGCGACGCGATCCACGACATGATCAATTTCGTGCGTGCCCCGGTCACCACGGTGGGCACCGGCTGGGTGGCCAGCGCCGGCGCCCATATCTTCCTGGCGCCGCCCAAGGAGCGCCGCGTCTGCCTGCCCAACACCCGCTTCATGATCCACCAGCCGGCCGGCGGCGCCGGCGGCCAGGCCTCGGACATCGCGATCCAGGCGCGCGAGATCCTGCGCACCCGCGAACGCATCGCCCAGGTCATCGCCAAGCAGACCGGCCAGAAACTCGAGCGCGTGCAGACCGATATGGAACGCGACCACTGGATGAGCGCCGCCGAAGCGATCGACTACGGCATCGTCTCGCGCATCATCGAGCGCCAGCAAGAGCTGGGCTGATCTTGCCTTCGGCACCGCTGCCGGCCGGCGACCGGCTGCTGCTGCGCCCCTTCGACGATGGCGATGCGTCGGCCTTCGCGGCCGCTGCGCGCGAGTCGGTCGCGACGGTGGGGCGCTGGATGCCCTGGTGCAGCGAGGTCTACAGCGAGCAGGACGCGCTCGACTGGTTCGCCGCCTGCCGGGCCGGCGCGGCGGCGGGCACGGCCCATGAGTTCGGCATCTTCGACCGCGAGACCGGCGCCTTCATCGGTGGCACCGGCCTGAATCTGATCAACCACCAGCATCTCTACTGCAATCTGGGCTACTGGGTGCGCCAGTCGCGGCAAGGGCAGGGGGTCGCCGGCCGCTGCGTCCAGGCGCTAGCGGCCCATGCTTTCGGCGTGCTGGGCCTGCGGCGTGTCGAAATCATCGTCGCCGAGGGCAACCGGCCCAGCGAGGCGGTGGCCCGCAAGTCCGGCGCGCTGCTGGAATGCGTGGCCCGCCAGCGCCTGAACATCCGCGGCGTGTCGGTGCCGGCCTCGGTGTTCTCGCTGGTGGCCGGATCGGATCGCTGACCAGCAAGACCTGGCCCCTGCCCAGGGGACATTCCGAGATTGCCTTGTCACGAGGCTTGCATCATGATGCGGCGCAGCCGCCGGCGGCAACTTGGACTGGCCGGCGTGTTGAACCCTTTGGTGGAGGAAGAAACGATGACAACAAAGCAATATGGTGCCGAATTCCTGGGCACGTTCTGGTTGGTGCTGGGTGGCTGCGGCAGCGCGGTGCTGGCGGCTGCGTTTCCGGGCCTGGGCATCGGCTTTGTCGGCGTGTCGCTGGCCTTCGGCCTGACGGTGCTGACGATGGCTTATGCGGTGGGCCATATCTCGGGCGGGCATTTCAACCCGGCCGTCTCGGTGGGCCTGTGGGCCGGCGGCCGCTTCCCGGCCTCGCAGCTGCTGCCCTACATCATTGCCCAGGTGCTGGGCGGTCTGGCGGCCGGCGGCGTGCTCTATCTGATCGCCAGCGGCAAGGCCGGCTTTGATGTGTCGGCCGGTTTCGCGTCGAACGGCTTCGGCGAGCATTCGCCCGGCGGCTACTCGATGCAGGCGGCGCTGATCACCGAGGTGGTGCTGACGGCCTTCTTCTTGATCATCATCCTGGGTGCCACCGACGGCCGCGCGCCGGCCGGCTTTGCGCCGATCGCGATCGGCCTGGCCCTGACCCTGATCCACCTGATCAGCATTCCGGTCACCAACACCTCGGTCAACCCGGCGCGCAGCACCGGCGTGGCGATCTATGTCGGCGGCTGGGCGGTGCAGCAGCTGTGGCTGTTCTGGCTGGCCCCCATCGTCGGCGCGCTGCTGGGTGCGGCCGCCTACCGCGTGGTCGGCGCCAAGTCCTGATCGCTCGCGGCAAGACCTGACCCTTTTATGACGAAAGCCGGCCTGCGGGCCGGCTTTTTCATGGGCGTCGCATCGGCATTCTTGTGAAATCCTGAATGCTCAGTTGCGGCGCTGCCGGTTTTTCTTCAGCGGCCCGAGGTTCAAAGTTCGATCCATGGACACGGCGATACCGACAACAAGGATCGCTGGCTCCAGAGCCTCAAACCCAATCCAACCGCAAGCTGAAAAGGAACTATCGATCATGAACAAGCTGACCGCCGTCATCGCCCTTGCCCTGCTGTCGACCACCGGTGCCGCGATGGCCCGAGGCGGGGCCTTCAACGAACTGGGTCGCGACAGCGATGTGAGCGTGAGCGCCGCGGCGCCACAGACCCGCGCCGCCGTGCTGGCCGAGCTGCAGAAAGCCCGCGGCGCGCTGGACCGCCTCAACAGCGAGTCCTATGCACCGCAGATCTCGACCGTGTCGACCAAGAGCCGCGCCGAGGTGCTGGCCGAGCTGCAGCAAGCGCGCGCCAGCGGTGAGCTGGCCTTGCTGAACAGCGAGCATGCCGACTTTGCCTACGGCCCGCAGATCCGTCCGCTGCCGCAGACGCTCGCCGGCCAGCCGCGCAGCGCGCAGTAAGCGCGAGCGGATGCACAGGCCGGGTCGCCGCAGGCTCGGCTGATTGCGTCAGCATCACGACAAAGGCGACCTTGTGTCGCCTTTTCTATTGCTTGAATCGGATCCGACAGTGGGAGAATGAGTGGCCTCAGCGGGCCGTGGAGGGCTGGCCGAGCTCAGGAGAACCCCGTCATGCCTTTTGAAGTCCCGGAATTGCTCGGTCCCTATCTGCTGCCGCTGTTGATCGCGGTGCCGCTGGCCATTGTGGTGCTGGTCATCAGCCGCCGCCGTGGCGACGATCTGGACAACACCCGGGCGGCCCCAAGCACGATGCTGCCGCCGACCCAGCCGATGACCTTGGCCGAGCAGGGCCAGCCGGCCTCGCTGCTGCTGGTCGACGACTCGGCGGTGGCGCGCGCCAAGCTGGGCAAGCTGTTCGAGAGCGCCGGCTACCGCGTCACCCTGGCCAAGGACGGCGTCGACGCGCTGGAGCAACTGGCCCAGCAGCATTTCAATGTGATGGTCACCGACCTGGAAATGCCCAACAAGGACGGCTTTGAGCTGATCGCCGATGTGCAGGGCAGTCTGGAGACTGAGGATCTGCCCATCATCGCGATCACCGGCCACGACGAGCTGCACACCCGGGTGCACGATGTGCAGGGGATCTACGGTCTGTTCAAGAAGCCCTGGAACGACCGCGAGCTGCTCAAGCGGGTCGAGGCCCTGGTCTCGATGCGCAAGCCGCGCAAGGCCTGACCCTCGGCACTGGCCCGAGCTAGCGCAACAAGGCCCAGGCCAGCAGCGCCGCAGCCAGCGCTGCCAGCCCCGCGAAGCCATAGAGCAGCAGCCGGCTGCGCAGGCGCAGCATCTCCACCGCCTCGACCAGGCGCGCATTTTGCTCGGCCAGCGACTGCAGCAGGGCCGCGCTCTCGGCCTGCTGCCGGCTCAAACCGCCCAGCTCGATCTCCATCTTCTGCAGCCGCTCCAGCGCCTCGGGCAAGGATTGGGGCGGCGGGCTGGGCTGCTCGGCGATCTCGGCCGCCTCGTCCTGGCTGCGCTTGAACAGCTTGCGCGCGCCCTTGACCAGGGCCGGCGTGGCCTCGATCACATCGGCCCAGGGAATCACTTTCAGTGCCAGCAGCCAGGGAATGGCCATCGATACAGCTCCTTGTTGTGCATGAGGTGATTGTGAACCGCTACGCTGGGTTCACCCGCCGTCGCCATTTTGCTAGGCTGCGGGCATTGCCATGTTTGTGAGCCATGCCCATGCGCTGCCGCCATCTCCCGCTCGTTCTCGCCCTGCTCGCCGCCCCGGCGCTGTGGGCCCAGGCCCTGCCGACACCGGCCGTGCTGCAGGCCAGTCTGGCTGCGCCGCCGCAGCCGGTCACGGTGATCGAGCCGCATCTGAGCGTCGGTGGCAAGCAGGTGCGCCTGAGCTATCTGGGCTATCCGATCGCCCAGGTGCTGAGCGCCCATCTGGGGCCCGACTGGCAGAAGACGCCCGGCAAGGAGATCAAGTTCCGCGCGCTGGACGGCTATGTCTCGCGCATTCCGGTCGAGCGCTTCGCCAAGCATCGTGCCTGGCTGGTGCTGGCTCGCCAGGACGGCAGCGAGTTCGTGGTCGACAATCTGGAGCAGAACCAGAAGCGCGTGCCCCTCGGGCCCTACTACCTGGTCTGGGACAATATCGCCGCGCCCGAGTTGCAGGCGGAGGGCGCCAGCGGCTGGCCCTATCAGGTTGCCCAGATCGCGCTGCGCACCAGCAGCAAGACGGCCCTGCTGCCGCCCGGGCTGGCGCCGGGTTTCGAGGTCCAGGCCGGCCTGGCGCAGAAGTTCTGTCTGAACTGCCACCAGGTCAACGGCTTTGGCGGTGACAAGATGCCCATCAATCTGGCGGCCCGTGCCAAGCAGATCGATGCCGCCACCTGGCAGCGCTGGCTGCTCAATCCCAGCGCGGTAAGACCGGGCACGGCCATGCCGCCGCTGCCCGAGGGCCTGGCCGACCGCGAGACGGTGGCGCGCCAGCTGCACGACTATCTGAAGGCCTTGCCGGTCAGCGAGTAGGCGTCGCCACGACTATGCGTTCACAATCGGCTCGGCCCGCATGCAGCAGGAGCCCGCGATGAACGACAGCGTCACGAAGTACATCGGCAGCGACACCGCCCGGCTCTACCAGGCGGCCAGCGGCAGCCAGGTCCGGCTGGAGCTGCTCTGGGGTGACCGGGCCCAGCTGCTGGAGGCGGGACCGAGCCGCTCCAAGGTTCGCGCGCGCGGCAAGACCGGCTGGGTCGACAACGCGGCGCTGGGCGGACAGTCGCTGCTGGAGGTCTACATCATCGATGTGGGCCAGGGCGATGGCATCCTGATACGCACGCCCGACGACCGGCATCTGATGATCGACGGCGGCTATGCGCGCAGCAAGCAGCCCAGCGGCAAGAACGCGGCCGACTTCGTCGACTGGAAATTCGCCAAGGACTATGGCCGCGACACCATCAAGCTCGACGCGATGATCGCCTCGCACTGCGATGCCGACCATTACGGCGGCCTGGCCGATCTGCTCGATGTGGCGCAGACCGCCGAGCTCGATGCCAAGAAGCTGCAGGTCGAGGCCTTCTATCACGCCGGTGTGGCCTGGTGGACCAACCCGGCCAACGGCCAGCGCTGGCTAGGCCCGAGCTCGGCCGACAAGCGCTGGCTGACCCAGCTGATGGGCAGCCGCAACGAGGTGCTGGCCGCGCTGAAGCCCGGCGCCGAGCCGCGACTGCAGGGCGAGTGGGCCGGCTTCATGGCCCATGTGTGCAAGGCCCGCACCGCCGCCGGCCGCATCACGCCGGTGCGCCGCCTGAGCCAGAAGGACGGCTTCCTGCCCGGTTTCGATGGCGCCGGCGGCGGCGTCGCGATCAAGGTGCTGGGGCCCTGGGAGCAGACCCTGGCCGGCAAACCCGCCTTGCACAGCTATGCCTCGGCGCCCAGCCAGAACACCAACGGCAATAGCGTGCTGCTGCGCCTGGACCATGGGCGCGCCCGCATCCTCTTGACCGGCGACCTCAACACCGCCAGCCAGCGCGCGCTGCTGGACGACTATGCGGGCCGGCGCATCGAGTTCCAGTGCGATGTGGCCAAGGCTTGCCACCATGGCAGCGACGATGTGAGCTACGAGTTCCTGGCCGCGCTGCGGCCGGCCGTCACGGTGATCTCATCGGGCGACAGCGAGGGCCACGACCATCCGCGCCCGGCCATCGTCGCGGCCAGCGCCACCACCGGCCATCTGCAGGTCGAGCAGGACCGCATCGTCACGCCGCTGGTCTACTCGACCGAGATCGCCCGCAGCGTGCAGCTGGGCAAGCCGCTGCGCCTGATCACGCCCGATCACGCGCACGAGCAGGCCGAGCTGGCCAAGATCCGCATCGAGGCCGCCGTCACCAAGGCCGGTGACCTGAATCCCAGCAAGACCACGCGCACGCTGGCCAGCACCCTGGTGGTGGCCGGTCTGGTTTATGGCCTGGTCAATATCCGCACGGATGGCGAGACCATCATCTGCGCGACGCTCAACGAGAAGGACCACAGCTGGAGCGTGCGCAAGATCAGGTCGAGGTTCTAGCTAGCCCGCCAGATCCCGCGCATGCTCGTCATCGGCCCAGCCGAGGATCTCGAAGCCGCCGCCGTCCTTGAGCTGCACGCGGTTGATGCCGGTGTTCGGAATCGCACATTCGCGCGCGCCATGCAGGCTCAGGCCCTTGGCCGTGCGCCAGACCATGTCGAGCACGCCGCCATGGGTCACGACGGCCAGGCGCTGGCCGCTGTGCTGGATGGCCAGCTGCTGCAGCGCGCCGATCACGCGGCGGTGGAACAGCGTGCGGCTCTCGGCGCCGCCGGGCAGCGCGTAGTCGGGCTCGTGCTTGGCCCAGAGGGCGAACTCGGCCGGGTGCTGGATGCGGATGTCCTCGAAGGTCAGGCCTTCGAGGATGCCGAAGGCCTGCTCGCGCAAGGTCGGCGTGTAGCTGGGCACCAGCTTGGTCTGGCCGGCCAGCGGCGCGGCGGTCTGGCGGGTGCGCATCAGATCGCTGACCACCAGCGCGTCGATGCGCTCGGCCGCCAGCCGGGCGCCCAGGCGTTCGGCCTGGGCCAGGCCGCGCTCGTTGAGCGGCACATCGAGATGGCCCTGGAAGCACTGACGGCGATTCCAGTCGGTCTCGCCATGGCGTATCAGTATCAGTTCGGTCATGGCTTCAGATCCAGGGCTGGGGCAGCTGCTCGGTCGCGATGGCCTGCTGCACCGCCGGGCGTTCCAGCATGCGCTGCAGATAGACGCCCAGCAGCGGCAGGCTGCGCGCCGGCCGCGCGAAGCTGCGGGTCCAGCGGCACAGCATGAAGGCCAGCGCGTCGGCCACGCTGTAGCGTTGGCCCAGCAGCCAGGGGCCGTCATGGCTGGCCAGCTGGGCTTCCAGCTGGTCCAGCAGCGGCGCGATGCGCGCCTCGCCCTGGGCCTTGACCTGGGCCACGCCCTCCGCATTGCCCTCGGCCACCCAGCGTTCGGGGTAGAAGTAGGCCAGGAGCAGCGGCTGGAAGGTATTGGTCAGCCAGATCAGCCATTTGTAGAACTGGGCCCGCTCGGCCGTGGCCAGCGGCGGCACGAGGCCGGCCTCGGGATGGGTGTCGGCCAGGTGCAAAAGGATGGCGGCGGTCTCATACAGCACCAACTCGCCCTCGACCAGCACCGGAATCAGCCCGTTGGGGTTGAGCTTCAGATAGTCGGCCGACTTGTGCTCGCCGGCGGCGCGGTCGACCAGCTTCAGCTCGAAAGGCACGGCCAGTTCGTTCAGGACGATGTGGGGCGCGAAGCTGGCATTGCTCGGGTGGTAGTGCAGCTGGATCATGGGGTGGGCCGGGCGTGATCGATGGTCGGCATCGTAGCGCCAGCTTGTGACGACGTGGGGGCGGCGGGGTGCGCCAGCGCACGGACGATGCGATCGGTTTCATGCAAGCTGGCTCACCGGCGGAATTCCGTCATTGCAGGAGAGATCAGCCATGTCCAAGGGCCAGCGCGGCAACAAGGAAGCCAAGAAACCGAAGAAGGACCCGCCGATTAGCAAGCCCGCCGACCCGGGCGCCTTGGCGCCGCCGGTGGCGGAGCGGGGGCGCAAGAAGTAGGCGAGGGCTGGTGTTCAGACCACGCAGCCGGCCTCGCTGCCCGAGCCCTGCTGCGAGCTCGCCAGGCTCACGCCATAACGCTCGGCCGTCATATGGGCCAGGATGGACAGCGCGATCTCGGGTGGCGTGCGGGCGCCGATGTTCAGGCCGACCGGGCCGTGCAGTCGCGCCAGCTGGGCCTCGCTCATGCCGAAATGCTCTGCCAGGCGGGCCTTGCGTTTGGCCTGGTTGACACGCGAGCCGATCGCGCCGACATAAAAGGCCGGGCTGCCCAGCGCTTCCATCAGGGCCAGGTCGTCGAGCTTGGGGTCGTGGGTCAGCGCGACGATGGCGCTGTGGCCATCGGGGGCAAAGCGCTGCACCACGTCGTCCGGCATCTCGCGCGTCAGGGTGGCGCCAGGGATGTCGGGCTGGTACTCGTCGCGCGGGTCGCAGACCAGCACCTGGTAGTCCAGCGCCAGCGCCATGCTGGCCAGGTACTGGGTCAGCTGGCCGGCGCCGATGATCAGCAAGCGCCATTGCGGGCCGTGATGGGTGATCAGTTGCGTCTCGCTCAGGCGCACCACATCGGCATGGGCCTGCGGGGCCAGCAGGCGCACCGCGCCGCTGGCCAGGTCCAGCTCGCGTTGCACCCGCTCGCCGGCCGCCAGACGGGCCAGCAGGGCCGGGATCTGCGAGGACGCGCTCAGCGGCTCCAGCACCAGCTCCAGCGTGCCGCCGCAGGGCAGGCCGAAGCGGGTGGCCTCTTCGGCGCCGACGCCGTAGCGGATCAGATCGGGTCTGCTCAGGGTCAGCGCGCCCTCGCGCACCTTGGCGATCAGATCGTCCTCGATGCAGCCGCCCGAGACCGAGCCGGCGATCAGGCCGTCGTCGCGCACCGCCACCACCGAGCCCACCGGCCGGGGCGCCGAGCCCCAGGTGCGGGTGATGGTGCCCAGCACGACGCGCCGGCCCTCGCTCATCCAGCTCGATACCTGGCGCAGCACATTCAGATCAACATTGTCCATAAGCGTTCTTTGAGACTCTAGCNATGGTGCCCAGCACGACGCGCCGGCCCTCGCTCATCCAGCTCGATACCTGGCGCAGCACATTCAGATCAACATTGTCCATAAGCGTTCTTTGAGACTCTAGCCCGGCGCTCGGGCGATACAGGCGTCGAACATACCCGATAGCGGCCGGCCTTGCCTGAGCCGCGGTGAATCCGGGTTGACCCGCAGCTCTGGTGCAAGTGGGCACCAAGCTGGCACAGCTGTGCCAAGCCGGGGCAGCAAGCCCGGGCTGAAACGCCCCATGTATGGGCATACATGCGGGTAAACGGTAGATAGCGCCCGCGGCGGGCTGCCGCGACGATGGTCGCTGATGGATCGCTGACGACAACAAGGAGACAAGCCAATGAGCCACAAGATCACGCTCAAGGTCAACGGCAAGCCGGTCACGCGCGAGATCGCGCCGGACCGCCTGCTGGTGCAATTCCTGCGCGAGGACCTCGCGCTGACCGGCACCCATGTGGGCAGCGACACCAGCCAGTGCGGGGCCTGCCCCGTGCACCTGGACGGGCGCGCGGTGAAGAGCTGTTCGCTGCTGGCCGTGCAGGCGGTCGGCGCCGAGATCACCACCATCGAGGGCCTGTCACCGGCCGGCGGGGAGATGCACCCGATGCAGGCGGCGTTCAAGGAGTGCCACGGCCTGCAATGCGGCTTCTGCACGCCCGGCATGGTGATGAGCGCAGTCGACCTGGTGCAGCACCACCGCTGCAGCTCAGAGACCGAGATCCGCGAGGGGCTGGAGGGCAATATCTGCCGCTGTACCGGCTACCAGAACATCGTGCGGGCCGTCCAGATGGGCGCTCAGAACATGAAGGTCTAAGGAGCACACGACCATGAATGCACCCAAAGAAGGTTTCATCGGCCAGAGCGTCAAGCGCCGCGAGGACGCGCGCTTTCTGACCGGGCGGGGGCAGTACACCGATGACATCGTGCTGCCGCGCCAGACTTACGCTTACTTCCTGCGCTCGCCCTATGCCCATGCGCGCATCAAGAGCGTGGACACGGCCAGCGCGGCGGCGGCCGAGGGCGTGCTGGGCATCTACACCGGCGAGCACTTCCGCGCGATCGGCGGCCTGCCCTGCGGCTGGCTGATCAACAGCCTGGACGGCAGCCCGATGAAGGAGCCCAAGCACCCGATCCTGGCCGACGGCAAGGTCCGCTATGTCGGCGATCCGGTGGCCCTGGTGGTGGCCGAGAGCTATGCCGAGGCCAAGGCCGCCGCCCAGCTGATAGCGATCGATTACGAAGAGCTGGTACCGGCGGTCGACACCGCCGCCGCCAAGGGCCATGCGGGCCAGGTGCATGAGGAAGCGCCCGACAACGTCTGCTACACCTGGGGCTGCGGCGACAAGGCCGGCGCCGATGCGGCCTTTGTCGGCGCCGCCCATGTGACGCGGCTGGAGTTCCGCAACAACCGGCTGATCCCCAATGCCATCGAGCCGCGCGCGGCCAACGCCGCCTATAACGCCAGCGACGACAGCTACACGCTCTACACGACCAGCCAGAACCCCCATGTCGCGCGCCTGCTGATGTGCGCCTTCGTGCTGGGCATTCCGGAGCACAAGCTGCGCGTGGTCGCGCCCGATGTCGGCGGCGGCTTCGGCTCCAAGATCTTCCTCTACACCGAGGAGACCGCGCTGACCTGGGCCAGCAAGCAGGTTGGCCGGCCGATCAAGTGGACGGCGGACCGCTCCGAGGCCTTTCTGAGCGACGCCCATGGCCGCGACCATGCGACCGTGGCCGAGCTGGCGCTGGACGCTGGCGGCAAGTTCCTGGCGATGCGGGTCCACACGACCGCGAACCTGGGTGCCTATCTGTCGACCTTCGCGTCCAGTGTGCCGACCATCCTCTACGCCACGCTCCTGGCCGGCCAGTACACGACGCCCAAGATCTATGCCGAGGTCACCGGCGTGTTCAGCAATACCGCGCCGGTCGATGCCTACCGCGGCGCCGGCCGGCCCGAGGCCACCTATGTGGTCGAGCGTCTGGTCGAGACGGCGGCCAAGGAACTGGGCCTGAACCCGGCCGAGATCCGCCGCCGCAACTTCATCCACAGCTTCCCCTACGCGACGCCGGTGGGCCTGACCTACGACACCGGCGACTACGACGCGACGCTCAAGGAAGTCGTCGAGCTGGCCGATGTGGCCGGCTTCGCCGCGCGCAAGGCGGTGTCCGAGGCCAAGGGCCTGAAGCGCGGCATCGGCTACTCGACCTATATCGCGGCCTGCGGCCTGGCGCCCTCGAACATCGCCGGCGCTCTGGGCGCACGGGCCGGCCTGTTCGAGGCCGGCGAGGTGCGGGTGCACCCGACCGGCAAGGTGACCATCTTCACCGGCAGCCATTCGCATGGCCAGGGCCATGAGACGACGTTTGCCCAGGTGGTCGCGGACCGGCTCGGGATTCCGATCGATGATGTGAGCATCGAGCACGGCGACACCGCCAAGGTGCTGTTCGGCATGGGCACCTACGGCAGCCGGTCCCTCTCGGTCGGCGGCACGGCCATCATCAAGGCGGTCGACAAGGTGATTGCCAAGGGCAAGAAGATCGCCGCCCATCTGCTGGAAGCGGCCGACACCGACATCGAGTTCGAGAACGGTGTCTTCAAGGTGGCCGGCACCGACAAGAGCGTGCCCTTCGCCTCCGTCTCGCTGACCGCCTATGTGCCGCACAACTACCCGCTCGACAAGCTGGAGCCCGGCCTGAATGAGAACGCCTTCTACGACCCGACCAATTTCACCTATCCGGCCGGGTCCTATGTCTGCGAGGTCGAGGTCGATCCGGCCACCGGCGTCGTGCGGGTGGACCGTTTCAGCGCGGTCGATGACTTCGGCAATATCGTCAACCCGATGATTGTCGAGGGCCAGGTGCAGGGCGGCATCGCGCAGGGCATAGGCCAGGCGCTGCTGGAGCATGGCATCTATGACAAGGAGAGCGGCCAGCTCTTGACCGGCAGCTATATGGACTATGCGATGCCGCGCGCCGACGACCTGCCCAGCTTCAATATCCGCACGTCCAAGGGCACGCCTTGCACGCACAACCCGCTGGGCGTCAAGGGCTGCGGCGAGGCCGGGGCCATCGGCTCGCCGCCAGCGGTGATCAATGCGATCTGCGATGCGCTGGGCATCAAGGATCTGCCGATGCCGGCGACGCCGCACACCGTCTGGCAAGCCATCCAGGCCAACCGTTGAACCGGGGAGCACAGCATGACATTTGCCTACCAACAAGCCACCAGCGTCGCCGACGCGGCCCAGGCCGTGCGGGCCAATAGCGAGGCCAAGATCCTGGCCGGCGGGCAGTCGCTGCTCGCTGCGATCAAGCAGGGCCTGGCCGCGCCCGAGGCCTTGATCGATCTGTCCGGCCTGGCCGATCTGAAGGGCATCAAGGTCGAGGCCGGCAAGGTCACGATCGGTGCGATGAGCACGCACGCGGTGGTCGCTGCGTCCAGGGAGCTGGCCGGCGCGATACCGGCGCTGGCCGATCTGGCCGGCCGCATCGGCGACCGCCAGGTGCGCAACCGCGGCACGATCGGCGGCAGCCTGGCCAATAACGACCCGGCCGCCTGCTATCCGGCGGCGGTGCTGGCCTTGAACGCCACCATCCATACCGACCGGCGCTCGATTGCGGCCGATGATTTCTTCAAGGGCCTGTACGAGACCGCGCTGGCCGAGGGCGAGATCATCAGCTCGGTGAGCTTCCCCGTCCCGGAGAAGGCCGGCTGGCAGAAGTTCAAGCAACCGGCCTCGCGCTTCTCCATCGTCGGCGTGTTCGTCGCGAAGACGGCCGGCGGCGTGCGTGTGGCCGTGACCGGTGCCGGGTCTTGCGTGTTCCGCGCCACGGCGCTGGAGCAGGCGCTGAGCGCCAGCTGGAGCCAGGCGGCGACGATGACGGTCAGCATCAGCGAGGAGGGCCTGAACAACGATCTGCATGGCTCGGCGGCCTACCGGGCCGCGCTGATCCCGGTGCTTGCAGGAAGGGCCGTGGCCGGCGCCTGAGCGCAAAACCCAGCGCCACTCAGCAAGGGTCTGGGGTGCGCGGCTTGGCGAGGTCAAGGAGGAGACCGAGCGAAGCGAGGGCGGGGGACAGGAGCCAAGCCGCGTACCCCAGGCCCGCAGCCCGCCCCATGTTTGCAAGACCACCCATGACGCCAAGCTCCATCGATACAACCGTTCAAGCTCTGCTGACGCAAGGCTATGTCGCCCAGCGCGAACTGGCCACCGCCGTCTTCCTGGCCCTGCGCCTGCAGCGCCCGCTGTTCCTGGAGGGCGAACCGGGCACCGGCAAGACCGAGATCGCCAAGGCCCTGGCCGCGATGCTGGGGCGGCCGCTGATACGGCTGCAGTGCTACGAGGGCCTGGATCTGGCCAGCGCGGCCTATGAGTGGAACCATGCGCGGCAGATGCTGGAGATCAAGAGCGGCGGCCTGAGCGGCGATGAGTTGTTCGCGCGCCGCTTCCTGATCGCGCGGCCGCTGCTGCAGGCCCTGGAACAGCCGGGGGTGCTGCTGATCGACGAGCTCGATCGTGCGGACGAGCCCTTCGAGGCCTTTCTGCTGGAGGTGCTGAGCGACTTCCAGCTCAGCATTCCCGAGCTGGGTGTGATCAAGGCCGCCGAGCCGCCCATCGTGGTGCTGACCAGCAACCGCACCCGCGAGATCCATGATGCGGTCAAGCGGCGCTGCCTCTACCACTGGGTCGATTTCCCCGATGCGCAGCGCGAGCTGCAGATCCTGCGGCTCAAGGTGCCCGGTGCCGGCGAGGCGCTGTCGCGCCAGATCGTCGCCTTCATCCGGGGCCTGCGCACGCTGGACCTGTACAAACTGCCCGGTGTGGCCGAGACCATCGAATGGTCGCGCGCGCTGCTGGAACTCAATGCGCTGGTGCTGGACCCGGAGACGGTCAGCAACACGCTGGGCGTGCTCTTGAAATACCAGGACGACATCGCCAAGGTGCAGGGCTCGGAGGCGGCGCGGCTGCTGGAGCAGGTGAGGGTGGCCACGCACCATGGCTGAGTCGCCCGATCTGCCGGCACACCTGGCGGCCAATGTGATGCACTTCGCCCGCGTGCTGCGCCAGTCCGGCATGGCCGTGGGCACGGACCGGGTGCAGCTGTGCCTGCAGGCGCTGCAGGTGGCTGGGCTCGAATCGCGTGCCGATTTCAAGGCCACGCTGGCTGCCTGCCTGATCGATCGCGCGGCGCACCGGCCGCTGTTCGAGCAGGCTTTCTATCTGTTCTGGCGCGACCCCGATCTGCTGGGCCGGGTGATGGCGATGATGCTGCCGCGCACCCAGGCAAAACCCGGCACCCCGCCACCGCCGGAGAACCGGCGCCTGGCCGATGCGCTGTTTCCGCAAGGGCAGCAGGGCAAGAAGCCGCCGCGAGAACCCGAGGAAGAGATCGAGATCGATGCGCGGTTGAGCTGGAGTGAGCAGGAGCTCTTGCGCCAGCGCGATTTCGAGACGATGACGGCCGAGGAGTGGGCCGCCGCCAAGCGCCTGCTGGTGCGGCTGAGGCCCTTCGTCGAGACGCGGCCCACGCGCCGCTTCCGGCCTTCGGCCCAGGGCCGCTTTGACTGGCGTGCCACGCTGCGCGCGCAGACCCGCGAGGAGCTGGCGCCGCCGCGCTGGCGCCGGCCGCGCGTCAAGGTCGCGCCGCTGCTGATCCTGGCCGACATCTCCGGCTCGATGAGCCGCTACTCGCGCATGCTCTTGCACCTGGCCCACGGGCTGGCGAATCCGGCCGAGCGCCGTCATGCGCCCAGGGTGACGAGCTTTGTCTTCGGCACGCGACTGACCCCGATCACGCGATTGATGCAGCAGCGCGATCCCGATATCGCGGTGGCCGCCGTCGCACGCACGGTAGCCGACTGGTCGGGTGGCACTCGCATCAGCGCCTGCCTGCACCAGTTCAACCATGATTGGGCCCGCCGCGTGCTGAGCAGCGACACGACGGTGCTCCTGATCACCGACGGCCTGGAGCAGGGTGACAGTGCGGAGGCCTTGGCCTTCGAGGCGCGCCGCCTGCGCCTGTCCTGCCGCCGCCTGATCTGGTTGAATCCGCTGCTGCGCTTCGAGGGTTTCGAACCGAAGGCCGCCGGCATCAAGGCATTGCTCCCCGAGGTCAGTGCCCATCTTCCCGCCCACAATCTCGCCAGTCTTGAAGACCTGGTGAACACGCTATGCAACTGACCGGACAAGAAACACTCCCCGTCGCCCAGGCCCAGGCCTGGGCCGCGCTCAACGACACCGAGATGCTGAAGGCCGCCATCACCGGCTGCGAAGCGCTGACGCCCACTGGAGAGAACGAATACGAGGTCCTGCTGTCTGTCGCGATCGGCCCCGTCAAGGCGAAATTCAAGGGCAAGTTGAAGCTCTCCGACCTGCAGCCGCCGACCAGCTACCAGCTTGCCTTCGAGGGCTCGGGCGGCGCGGCCGGGCATGGCAAGGGCACAGCCCAGGTGCGGCTGGAGACGCTGGGCCCGGCCCAGACCCTGCTGCACTACACGGTGGTGGCCAGCGTCGGCGGCAAGATCGCGCAGATCGGTTCGCGCCTGGTCGATATGGCCGCGCAGAAGATGGCCGGCGACTTCTTCGCCGCTTTCAACGCGGCGCTGGCCGAGCGCTATGGGGTGGCGCCGGCCGAGCCACCGGCTCCGCCCAAGAGCGCCTTCCAGCGCTTTCTGGACTGGTACCTGGGCTGGCTGGGGCGGATCTTCAAGAGCGGGCGTTGAGGGTCAGAGCGCCGCGCTGGCCCGCTTCCACCACTGCGAGAACGAATCGCAGTGCCGCGCCACCGGCGCGAACAGCTGCGGCCTCGGCCGGCAGCGGGCCAGGCCGTGCAGGGCGGGCGAGAGATGCGGGTTGGCCACCATCTGCACCGAGCGGGCGCCCGCCAGCGCCGTCGCCAGCGTGGCCGCATCACCCCACCAGCAGCGCGGCCAGCTCGCTCATGCGCTGGCCGACAAAGGTCCAGCGTGCCGCGCTCCAGGGCCAGCGCGCATGCAGATGGCCGGCCTCGAAGACGGCCACGCTGACGATGCCGTCCGGCAGATCGGATGGCGGGTCGGCGAAGGCCCAGGCGTGGACCAGCCAGATATCGCGCCCCGCCACCGCCTGGGCATCGGGCACGCTCCAGGCGGCGGGCGGCCGCTCGTGCAAGGCCGGCGCGTCGATGCCTGGCGCTTGCAGCGCTTCGGCGCCGACCGGCTCGGCGCCGCGAGCGATCACGTCGAGGGCCTCGTAGCTGGTGTCGATCACCGTGCCCGGACTGTGCCAGTCCGGCGGCGCGTGGCGGGCGACATTGCCGGCATTGAAGAGATAGGGCTTGTGACTGCCGGTGCCGGCCACCCACTGCCAGCTCAGGTGGTTGCTGGCCAGATCACCGTCCAGCAGATGGCCATACATCCAGTCGGCACCGCTGCGCCAGTGGATCTTGCGCAGATGGACGATGTAGCTGGCCAGCCAAAGGCGCAGATGGTTGTGCAGATAGCCTTCGGCATAGAGCATGCGCACCGCCCGGTCGATCACCGGCACGCCGCTGCGCGCCTCGCGGATGTCGGCCGGCAGCTCGCGGGCATAGGCACGGTCGGGCAGCGGACCGGCATGCAGGGAGCGGAAGATCGCGTCGCCACGGCGCTGCCAGACGTGGTGGAAGTACTCGCGCCAGCCGAACTCGTAGACCAGTTTGTGCTGCGGGCCCAGCGGCCCGTGCCGTTCGGACAGTGCGGCCATCACCGCAGGCAGGTCCAACAGGCCATGGCTCAGATAGGGCGAGAGCCGCGTCACCGCACCGTCCAGCGCATTGCGGCTGCGCGCGTACTCGTGCGGGTCGATCGCGGCCAGCCGTGCCCGGGCGGCGGCCAGCGTGGGCGGGAAGCCGGGCTTGCTCATGCTGCAGCGGCTCGCAAGGCCTCGGCGTGCGCGCGGATGGCCTGCCGCTGCGCATCGTCCAGCCGCGCCAGATTCCTGAGCTGCATCTGCATGCGCGGCTGCTCCGCCAGCCAGCCCTCGTGGCGCAGCAGAAAGTCCCAGTACAGGCTGGTGTAAGGGCAGGCGCGCTCGCCCACGCGCTCGGCCGGGTCGTAGCGGCAGCCGCGGCAGTAGGGGCCCATGCGCTGCAGGTATTTGCCGCTGGCGATATAGGGCTTGCTGGCCATCAGGCCGTCATCGGCGAACTGGCTCATGCCCAGGGTGTTGGGCAGCTCCACCCATTCGACCGCATCGACGTAGACGCTCAGATACCAGGCATGCAGCTGCTTCGGGTCCACGCCCAGCAGCAGTGCATAGAGACCGGTGACCATCAGGCGTTGGATGTGGTGGGCATAGCCGTGTTCCAGGGTCTGCTTCAGCGCGTCGCGCAGGCAAGGCCATCTCGGTGTTGCCGGTCCAGTAGCAGGCGGGCAGGGGCTGGCGGGCGTCCAGCGCATTGCGCTCCAGATAGCCGGGCATCTGGGTCCAGTAGATGCCGCGCACGTACTCGCGCCAGCCGAGGATCTGGCGGATGAAGCCCTCGACGCTGGCCAGCGGCGCCTGGCCGTCCCGCCAGGCCGCCTCGGCCGCAGCGACCACCTCGCGCGGGTTCAGCAGCTTCAGGTTCAGCGCGGCGGCCAGCTGCGAGTGGTAGAGCCAGGGCTCGTCGGGCCAGAGCGCGTCTTGGTAGCGGCCGAACAGCGGCAGACGCTCGCTGATGAAGTCCTGCAGCGCCCGCAGCGCGTCGGCGCGCGTCACCGGCCAGGCGAACTGCGCCAGCGAGCCCGGATGATCGGCAAAGCGGCTGTTGACCAGCGCGATGACCTCGCGGGTGATCGCGTCGGGCGCGAACTCCGCGCGCGGCGCTCGCAGGCCGGGGCCGTTGGCGCCGAAGGCCTCGCGGTTCTCGGCATCGAAATTCCACTGCCCGCCCGCCGGCTGGCCATCGGCCTGCATCAGCACGCCGTGCCGGCTGCGCAGCTCGCGGTAGTAGTACTCCAGTCGCAGCTGCTTGCGGCCCTTGGCGTGGGCCGCGAACTCGCGCACCGTCGCGTAGAAATGCCGGTCCTCGCGCAGCGCCAGCGGCAGCCCGGCCTCGCTGGCCACCGCCTTCAGCGCCTGCAGCACCCGCCAATCCCCTGGCGCGGTCAGCAGCAGGCGCTGCGGGCGCAACTCGGCAATGCTGGCGCCCAGCTCAGCCGCCAGCGTGCCGAGATTGCCCGCATCGTCGAGCCGCCGGTAGTGCAGCGGCCGGCCGGCTGCCCGCAGCGCGGCGGCGAAATGCCGCATCGCGGCCAGGAACAGCGCGATGCGCGGTTTGCCCGACCAGACATGGGTGGACTCCTCGGCCACCTCGGCCATCCAGACCGCGTCCCGGGCCGGATCGAAGTCATCGAAGGCGGCGGCTTCCAGGTCAAGTTGGTCGCCCAGCACCAGCACCAGATTGCGCAGGCCCTCAGCCATGTCGGACCGTCCTGGCGCTGCGGCAGGCGTCGGAGCAGTAACGCAGCTCGTCCCAGACCCTGGCCCAGCGCTTGCGCCAGCTCATCGTCCGGCCGCAGGCCTGGCAGGGCTTGCTGGGCAGGTATTGCTTGTTGCCCTTGAAAGCAGCGCTGGCCCCGCCCTGTCTCTGCATCGGTCGCTCAGCCCTTCTTGGCCCAGGCGCTGCACCAGCCCTTGCCGGCCACCTGCTTGCCGGCGAATAGCGGGCAGCCGCCGGCGGCATCAGTGGCCTTGCCCTGATAGAGCGCGCAGTTGGCGCAATTCTGGCCGGCAGCGTACTTCGGGTACTTCTTCGTGTCGGTCTTGGTGGCGTCGGCCACATAGCCGAGTGCGGCCGCCTGGGCGTCCTTCTCGTCCACCAGCTTGGCCTGGGCGCGTGCCTGCAGATGCACCCCGGCGCCCAGCATCAGGCCGCCGCCAGCCAGGCCGATCAGGAAAACACGGCGTTGCTGCGGGACGGATTGGGTTTTGGACATGGTCTTGTCTCCTCGTTCGCGATGGACACAGGCCTTGGGGGTGGAAGATGTGGACCGAGGGCCGGCGGGCTCGGTGCATCTGTGAGTTCAACGCGGGCAGGGGCTCAGGGTTGACGCCTCCACAGCCGGCGGGCCAGCAAGAAGGCGCGGTACAGACCTTCCAGCAGCGCGGGCAGCGGGCCCCGGTCCAGCAGCCGGGCCAGCCAGGCCCAGCGCGGCAGCACCCGCCACAGCGCCAGAAAGCCGCGCGCCCCGCTGACAAGCCGGCCCTGGGCATCGCGTACATGCAGACGGGCCAGCGCCGCCTCGCGGCTGAGCCCCAGGCCCAGTTGGGCCGGCGGGCAATGCGCGACATCGACCCAGCACAGCTGCTCCGCACCCCGCTCGCGCTGGTACAGCGCGATTTCGCGGCTGCAGACCGGGCAGGCGCCGTCGAAGTAGACGGTCAGCGTTGAGGGCGGGGCGGTATTCATGGGGCGAGCATAGGCAGATCGCCGACACCGAGTCGTGCCCTGCGCAATGGGCGGCGCCGCGTCTCTGATAATCCGATTCAATACCGAGTCACTGGGGTGTTCATGTCCGAGTTCGATGCAGGAGCCGCCGCGCAGCGCCACTACCGCAGTGCGGCCGTGGCCCGCATGCTGCGCATGCCGGTGGCGACGCTGCGCATCTGGGAGCGGCGCTACCGGGTCAGCGCTGCGGCCACCAGCGCGGCCGGCCACCGGCTCTACAGCGCTGCCGATGTGCGGCGCCTAGCCCTGCTGAAGCAGCTGACCACGCTGGGTCATGCCATCGGGGCGCTCGCCGCGCTGGACATGGACGAGCTGCAGGCCGTGGCCCGCACCCATGCCAGCACCGTGGCCGAGCCCTTGCGCCTGCCCGTTCTGACACTGGATCTGCCGCTGGACCAGCCGAGCGACACGCCGCCGCCACGGCGCTTCGACGATGCGGTGCTCGGCGATGTGGCGGGCTTGTCCTCGACGATTGCCTGCGAATGCCCGCAGCATCTGGCCGAGATCCTGATCCGGCTGACGCAGTTCGAGGCCTACAGCGCCGACTGCCGCCAGCGCAGTCCGGCCGATGCCGAGCTGCACGCCTATCTGCAGCAGGTCGCGGGCCAGGCGCGGGCCAGCTTCGAGACGGCGCTGGAGCGCGTGGCCATCCACGAAGGCCTGTTGCTGGGCCCCGCCTTACAATCCGGGGCTTGCGCGCCGCCCGCGCCCCGCGACTGAGCCCCCCAAGAACAAGTCAGCGCCCGCCCGATACCGGGGCGGGCGTTTTTTATGAGTGTCCCCATTTCCGCCGTTTCCTCCCGCCTGCTGCATCTCGATGCCTTGAAGGCAGTGGCCGCGCAGCTGATCGTGCTGCATCACCTGGCCGCCTACGGCCCGGTCGCCGAGACCGTTCAGGCGCTGTGGCCGGCCCTGATCGCCTGGCTGTATGACTACGGTCGCATGGCGGTGCAGGTGTTTCTGGTGGTCGGCGGCTTTCTGACGGCGCGCGGCCTGGCTCCGGCCGGCCGACCCTTGGAAGGTGCGCCGCTGAGCCTGCTGTGGCGCCGCTACCTGCGCCTGGCGCTGCCGTTTATGGCGGCCGTGCTGCTGACGCTGGCCTGCTCGGCCCTGGTCGCGCCGCTGCTGCCCGAGCTGGTGCCGGCCGCGGTCAGCGCACTGCAGCTGCTGGCCCATGCGCTGCTTTTGCACGATGTGCTGGGCCACGAGGCGCTGACGGTGGGGGCCTGGTATGTGGCCATCGATCTGCAGCTGTTCGCGCTGCTGCTGGCCCTGCTGTGGCTGGCGCGCGGCAGCGCGGCAGCGCGCTGGCTGGGCCCGGCCCTGGTCTTGCTGCTGAGCGCGGCCTCGCTGTGGGTCTTCAATCTGGATGCCGGCCAGGACATCTGGGCACCGTATTTCTTCGGTGCCTATGGTCTGGGCGCGCTGGTGCACTGGCTGGGCTTGAGCCGCCATCGCAGGCTGGGTCTCGCTCTGATGACCGCGCTGGCCGGCGGGGCCCTGGTCTACGAGTTCCGCGAGCGCCTGGCGCTGGCGCTGGCCACCGCGCTGCTGCTGGCCTGGCTGCAGCAGCGCCACCAGCGCGGCCTGCGGCTGCTGCGCGGCCGGGCGGCGGCGGTGCTCGCCCATCTGGGCACGCATTCCTATGCGCTGTTCCTGGTGCACTTCCCGATCTGCCTGCTGGTCAATGCGCTGTTCGAGCACAAAGACCCCGAGCACCCCTGGGCCGGCGTCGCCGCGATGGCGGCCGCCTGGGCTTTGAGCAATCTGGCCGCGCTGCCTTTCTATCGCTGGATCGAGGCGCCGGCCGGGCGGCTGCGCCTGGGTTTCGCGCGCACCCAACAGGCCTGAGCAGCGAAAGTAAGAGACTGAGCTCAGCGCTCCAGCGGCCGGGTCTGCGGCGTGCGCTGGAAGGCGCTCTTGTCAAAGCCCAGCGAGGCCGCCTTGTCGAGCAGGCGCTGCAACTGAGCCTCGTCCATCTGCGGCTCGCGCGACAGCACCCAGGCGTATTGGCGGTTGGGTGTGCCGACCAGCACCTGGCGATAGTTCTCGTCCAGATCCAGCACCCAGTAGTCGCCGTAGAACGGCCAGAAGAAGGTGACGCGCAGCCTGGCATTGCCACTGCCGTCTACCACCTTGGCATGGCCCTTGACGTCCTCGATCTCGCCGCTGGCCGTGCGGCAGCGGTTGATCACCTCGACGCGCTCGCCGTCGGGACGGTATCGGGCCTGGGTGTCGGCCACGCATTGGCGCTGGAAGCGATTGGGCAGCAGCGCGATCTCGTACCAGGCGCCGGCGTAGCGCGCGAGGTCGACGCTGGCCACCGTGGGCAGCGGAGCGTCGGCGGCATGGGCGGCGCTGCAGGTCAGCAGTGCGGCGGCGATCAGCAGGGGTTTGAGCATGGCGGGAGCCTACCTGATGCGGCGGCTGAGCGTCGCTCGGCCCGGGACCGCAGGCTAGGCTCGGGAGACGTCGATGCTGGAGAAGGTCCGGGCCGCCCATCGGTATATGGGATCGCGGAGCACGGTGGCAATCGCCGAGCGTGCCGTGATGCCAGCGATGCCGTTGGCCGCCATTGCCTGGATCATGCCGGCCATGTCCGCGTTCCTGATGCGGTTCTCGGCGATCCATTGGATCCAGTCGTCGGTCAGCTGCGGCTGCCGGCGCGAATGCACGAGATCGGCCGCAACATCGAACAGCTCCTCCAGCAAGACGGTATCGAGTTCGCACCGGGCCCTCAGATGCTCGCTCACCGCATGTGCCGCTCCGGGATGTAGCCGAACGGAGGTGCCTGCGAGTGCCTGGAACCGGCGCGCGTGAAACAGGTCGAGGTTCTCGGGGCCATGTTCCGGCGCATCGGGCAGGCAGCCGTAGTGAAGTCGCAGCTTCGGATGCCCCGCGCCCCTGTCCGCCAACAGACCGAGCAGATCGGTCGAGGCGCCGGGGATGCCCTGGTCTTGCAAGGCTTGCATGACCGACATCCAGCGGCGGTCGCCGAGGCGCAGTGCCGAGGCCAGATCCATGGTCGACAGAGGGCCAAAGGCGACAACGCGCTCGACGCCCAGGGCCTGGCCATAGAGGATGGCGCCATACCCACCCATCGACTGACCGAGCATGACGGTGCGTGCGGGGCGGAGCTCATCGATCAGCCCCCGCAGACTGTCCAGCGTGCTCGGCAGATCCGGCCCGAGCCCCTGGATCCCCTTCAGGTACCAGGCGAGCCGCGTGTCGCGCAGATGGATCTTCTGGAAGCTGTCGCCAAGAATCCATTCGACCTTCTTGAGCCGACCTTGATAGTCGAAGGCGGGAGGGCGCTCCCATTGCGCAAACCCGAAGCTGATGACCAGGGGCCGGCCCGGCGCGCGGTCCTCGATCAGGAAATCCGGATCAGGCATGGAGGACAGACGGCCTGCGTCATGCGCAAGCCGGATCGGCATACTCGAAGCTATTCGGTATCGTCAGCCCCGTATAGCTGATCGAGACGCTGGGTTCCAGCGCGCTGACCTGGTGCCACCAGCCCAGTGGCAGGAACAGGGTTTCACCGGGGCGCACCACCACATCCAGCACGCGCGCGGCGGCGACATCCGGATAGCGGCCGTGGTCCGGCGCGTCCAGGTCGACCGGGCTGAACACATGGCTGTGGTTGTACATGCGCGCCCATTCCAGCGGCGACACCAGACGCCAGCGCTTGCTGCCGATGATCTGGGTGTGGAACAGCATGCAGGTGTCGTGGTGCAGCGGTGTCTTGGTGCCGGCCGGCCCTATCCAGAGATGGGCGGCGGCGGCGAGCCGGGCCCGGTCCGCCAAGGGCGGGAGTTCGCCGACATCGTCCAGCAGCCCGGTAAAAGCGGCCTGGCGCAGCAAGCCGTTGTTGGCCGTGATGTAGGCGTTGTTGTCCCAGGCTGTCTGTTCGACATAGGCAAGAAACTCGCCGAAGCGCATCGGGCGCTTGTGCGCCACGCTGTTCTCCTCGAAGCGAGGGTCGTCGTTGCGGCCGTCCTGGACCTCGATCATGTGCTCGCCGAAGCGGGCGGCGAGCCGCTCCCAGCGCCAGTTCTGCAGCGCCGGCCAGTCGCGCGCAGGCTCGGTTAGCAGGGCGGGCCGGAAGGCGTGCACATGGCGGGCGAGGAAGTCGGCCGTGTCCATCCGGCCGACCCGCGGGATCTCCGCATAGCCGGGGTCCGAGGCCCAGACCGACTGCATATTGCCGACCACCGACAGCAGCTTGCGATGCTGGCGCTGGCCGCGCGCGGCCACCGCGAAGATCGGGTCCTGGGCGACCCGCTCAATGGCGGCCAGCGCCGGATCGGCGGGCAGGCCCGCATCCACCATGCCCTGCAGCATCGAGTCGACGCTGCAGCCGCGCAGCAGATTGGTGGCTATCCATTCGGTCCAGGCGTCAACCATGGGCCTTGCGTCAACTTGCATGCATGTGCTCAAACAGACTCGCGCGGTGGGCCTGCAGTGTGCGCAGCCTTGATGACAGCCTGACGAAGCAGCGGTGACGGACTCGACCACCCCGCCGGGCTGCGCTCAGCTCCCGGCCTGCGCCCGCTCCAGGTCGGCCAGGGTCTTGCCCGGTTCGTCGCGGAAGCGTTCGTCCAGCAGGGTCAGGTCTTGTATCCGGTCGACCCGGAAGCTGCGGAAGTCGCTGCGCTTTTCGCACCAGGCCGCGACGGTCCAGACCGGCCCCCAGAAGAAGCAGGCCAGCGGACGCACCACCCGCTCGGTACTGGCGCCGCCGAGGTCCAGATACTGCAGACGCAGCTTGTGCCGGCTCTCGGTGGCTTCACGCAGTCGCATCAGGCGCTGGCTCAGGCCTTCGTCCATGCCGCTCAGCGGTGCATAGACCGCCAGGCTCTCGGCCGCCGCCCGCGCCGCCGGCGACAGCACGGCCAGGATCTTGGACAGCGCGCTTTCGGCCGGCGCGATCAGGCCGGCGTCCAGCGCCGGCCGCGCCAGCCGCACCACGGCCACCAGGGCCTGGGCCTCGTCCTTGGTGAACATCAGCGGCGGCAGGTCGAAGCCGGCCCGCATCCGGTAGCCGACCCCGGCCTCGCCCTCGATCGGCACGCCTTGCTGCTGCAGCGCGGCCACATCGCGGTAGACGGTGCGCACCGACACCTCCAGGCGCTGGGCCAGGAACTCGGCGGTGGAGAGGCGGCGCCCACGAATGAGCTGGACGATCTGGAACAGGCGGTCGGCACGGCGCATCCCTCCATTGTGGCGGCTTCCGATGCTCGCTTCATACTGCTGACGCCGTGCTGTCAGTAACATCCGCCCATGTCGATTCAACAGCTGACCCCTGACTGGCAAGCCTGGCTGCGCGAGAACGTCGCACGCGGCTGCAGTCGCGACACCATGCTGCCGCTGCTGGTGCAGGGCGGTTTTGCCCAGGCCGTGGCCGAGCGGGCGCTGGACGAGCTCATCGCCGGCACGCCGGCGCTGCCGGCGGCGCAGGGTCAGGCCTTGCGCAAGCGGCCCGCGCCCGAGCTGCAGGCCAACCGCATCGATTGCGCCGGCCACAGCGTGCGTGTTGCGGCGGTGCTGGATGCGCCGCAGATCGCGCTGTTCGAGAACCTGCTCAGCGAGGCCGAGTGCGCGGCGATGATTGCGCTGGCCGAGACCCGGCTGGCGCGCTCCACCGTGGTCGACGAGCAGCTCGGCGAGGCGCGGGCGCACGAGCACCGCACCAGCGCCGGGGCCTGGTTCCAGCGCGGCGAGACGCCGCTGGTCGCCACCATCGAGGCGCGGCTGGCCGCGCTGCTGCGCTGGCCGGTGGATCACGGCGAGGGCCTGCAGGTGCTGCGCTACGGGCCGGGCGGCGAGTACCGCGCCCACCATGATTTCTTCAACCCGACCCATGCCGGCAGCCAGCGTCATCTGCAGCAGGGCGGCCAGCGGGTCGGCACCTGCATCCTCTACCTGGGCGAGGTCGAGGCCGGCGGTGGCACCCGCTTTCCGCAGCTGGGCTTAGAGGTGCGGCCCTCGCGCGGCGCGGCGCTGTACTTTGCCGATGTCGATGCGCGCGGCGTCGAGGACCCGGTCACGCTGCACGCCGGCGTGCCGGTGCTGGCCGGCGTCAAGTACATCGCCACCAAATGGCTGCGCGAGCGGCCCTATATCTGATGGCCGCGCTCGCGCTGCGCCGCTGCGAGACGCGTGACCGCCCGGCGCTGGACCGCATGCTGGAGCTCTACCAGTACGAGCTGTCCGATATCTGGGACCAGGACCTCGATGCCAACGGCGAATACGGCTACGACCTGGAGAGCTTCTGGCGCTCGCCCACCTGCCATGCCTTCATCGCGACGGTGGCTGGCCGCTACGCCGGCTTTGCAACGGTGGACCGGCGCGTCAAGATCGGGCCCGAGGGCTGGTGGATGGACCAGTTCTTCGTGCTGAAGAAGTACCGCCGCGCCGGGGTCGGCGCGGCGCTGGCCGCCCATGTCTTCGAGGCGCTGCCGGGGGACTGGGAGGTCGGGCAGATGCCGGCCAATCGGCCCGCCCAGGCCTTCTGGCGCCGCGTGATCGCGGCCCGCGGCCACTTCAGCGAACACCGGCTGGAGCAGGGCCGCTGGACGGGCATCGTCCAGCGTTTTCACAGCGCCTGACGATCAGGCCCGCTCGATGCGCGCCACATAGCAGCCATGGCCGGCGTAGTGGGCATGGATGAAGGCCGTGCGGGGCTGAGCCAGCAGGTGGCCGATCAGGCTCTCGGCCATGCGGCCCTCGACGACGCCGGCATCGACGATCAGCCCCTGCGCGTCGAAAGCGCGCAGCGACAGCAGGCTGTAGCGCAGCATCTCTGGCAGCTTGTCCACCGCCTCGAAGGCGGCCTCGGCGCCCTCCCGCACAAAGATCGCGTGGCTGGCACGGTAGGGGCTGTCGATGTCCAGATGCACATGGTTCAGCAGCAGGCAGCTTTCGCCGGGCCGGGCCGGGCGCAGCTCGATGCGGTCGGGCAGGGTCTGGCCGGCCTCGGCGCGGCGGCGCACGATATGGCGCTCGGCGAGTTCGGCGTCGCTCAGGCCGAACAGCGGGCGGAAGGGCTCGGGCGACAGGCCGGTGATGCGGTAGTGGGTCGTCATGGTGCGGCGGTCCAAGGGTTGAGAAGGTCTGCAGCCTAGACCCGCCGTGCCGGCCTGGCTGGCCGGAAGCGGACCTGGAATTCGGCGCGCTGGCACGCCGCTTGCGTACAGCAGCCCATCCCAACCGCTTTTTTGACCACCGGCCGCTGCCGGCATCGTGCCCATGTTGTCCTCCCCGTGTTCACCCGAGCCGTACACCGTGAACAGTTCTGCCCTTGCTCTCGAACCCAGCCTGGCGCGCGAGCGCCCCGATCAGCCCGAGGTGCTGGCGCTGATCCATGCGCTGGACACCTTCCAGAGCCAGCTCTACCCGGCCGCCAGCAACCATCTGCTTGATATCGAGGCCTTGCTGGCGCCCGAGGTGCGCTTTCTGGTGGTGCGCGATGCACAGGCACGGGTGCAGGGCTGCGGGGCCATCGTGCTGCGCGAGGACTGCGCCGAGCTCAAGCGCATGATGGTGCGCCCCGAGGCGCGCGGCCAAGGCCTGGGCGGCGCGCTGATCGCGGCGCTGGAGGTGGAGGCCGTGTGCGCGGGCCGGCCCTTGCTGCGGCTGGAGACCGGCGTGCGCCAGCGTCCGGCGATACGGCTCTATGAGCGCATGGGCTATCGGCGCTGCGGCCCTTTCGGCGGCTACCGTGCCGACCCCTTCAGCGTCTATATGGAGAAGCTGCTCGGCGCCTGATCCACAATGCCCCGAAACACTGCGGGAGCATGAATGCAAAGGCCTCGGGTTCTGATCATCGGTTGTGGCTTCGGCGGCCTGGAGGCCGCGCGCACGCTGGCCCATGCGCCGGTCGATATCACGCTGATCGATCGCAGCAACCACCATCTGTTCCAGCCCCTGCTCTACCAGGTGGCCACCGCCGGTCTGTCGGCGCCCTCGATTGCCGCACCGATCCGCCATATGCTGCGGCGCCAGCGCAATGTCACCGTGCTGATGGCCGAGGTGTCAGGTGTTGACAAGGCGGCGCGCCTGGTGGACTTGGCCGATGGCCAGCGCCTGCCCTATGACCATCTGATCGTCGCCAGCGGCGCCACCCACAGCTATTTCGGCCGCGATGAGTGGGCCGCACACGCACCAGGGCTGAAGACCCTGGCCGATGCCTTCAAGCTGCGCGCCAAGGTGCTGCTGGCCTTCGAGCAGGCCGAGACCTTGCAGGACGAGGCGCAGCGCCGGCCCTGGCTGAACTTCATCGTGATCGGCGCCGGCCCGACCGGGGTCGAGATGGCCGGCACCCTGGCCGAGATCGCCCGCCACACGCTGAAGAACGAGTTCCGCCGCATCGACCCGGCCAGCGCCCAGGTGTTGCTGGTCGAGGGCTCTGAGCGGGTGCTGCAGGCCTTCAGGCCCGAACTCTCGGCCAAGGCCCAGGCCCAGCTGGAGGGCCTGGGCGTGCAGGTGCAGACCGGCGCCCGCGTGGTCGGCATCGACGCGGCCGGCATCGAGGTCGAGCAGGGCGGCGAGCGGCGGCGCATCGCGGCACGCACCGTGGTCTGGGCCGCCGGCGTGGCGGCCTCGCCGCTGGGCAAGACCCTGGACGTGCCGCTGGACCGCGCCGGCCGCGTCATCGTCGACGGCGCGCTCAACATCCCCGGCCACCGCGATATCTTTGTCGTCGGCGACCTGGCCGCCGCGCAAAGCCATGAGAAGGACGGCAGCACCAAGCCGGTGCCCGGCGTCAGCCCGGGCGCCAAGCAGATGGGCCGCCATGCTGCCCGCCAGATCATGGCGGCCATCGCCGGCCGGCAAGACCTGGCCCCCTTGCCACCTTTTCGCTATCAGGACTACGGCGCGCTGGCCACGATAGGCCGCAAGGCGGCGGTGGCCGATGTCGGGCGCTTCCAGTTCAGCGGCTACTTCGCCTGGCTGTTCTGGCTGTTTGTCCATATCTACTTCCTGATCGGCTTCCGCAACCGCCTGGTCGTGCTGATGGACTGGGCCTGGGCCTACTGGAGCTTCCAGCGCTATGCGCGCGTGGTGGCCGAGCAGGCGCCGACCGCAGAGCCCGGCCACTAGCCGCACAGCGGCCGGCCGAACGGGTCCGTTCGGCCTATTGGGATTTTGTTGAGCTTCATAAATAGCTCCTAGATTGCGTCCCGTTCGACAACCAGAACGGGACCGCCGTCCCACAGGAGCCTTCCCATCATGAAGTCCCAGCAAGATCGCCGCAGCTTTCTGCGCAGCCTCGCCGCCGGCGCCGGTGCCTCGGCCGCCCTGGCCAGTTTCCCGCCCGCCATCCAGCGCGCGCTGGCCATCCCAGCCAACCACCGCAGCGGCACACTCAACGATGTTGAGCACATCGTGATCCTGACCCAGGAGAACCGCAGCTTCGACCACTACTTCGGCACGCTGGCCGGCGTGCGCGGTTTCAGCGACCCTTTCCCGGTGCCGGTGCTGGACCGCCCGGGCACGTTCACGCGCAAGAGCGTGTTCGTCCAGCCCATCGGCAGTGGCGCGCCGGTGCCGGGCCGCCCGGAGTGGGGCGGTGGCCGCACCGCGATCGCGCCCTTCCATCTGAACACCGAGCAGGATTTCTCGGTGATGCGCGTGGCCGGCACGCCGCACAGCTGGCCCGATTCGCAGGCCGCCTGGGATCTGGGCCGCATGAACAACTGGCCCAAGGCCAAGCAGAACCATTCGATGGGCCACTATGCCCGCGCGGACCTGCCCTTCCAGTTTGCGCTGGCCGAGGCCTTCACGCTGTGCGACCACTACCACTGCGCCACCCAGACCGGTACCAACACCAACCGCCTGTTCCTGTGGACCGGCCATAACGACCCGCTGGCCGTGGCCGGCGGCCCGTCGACCGACAACAGCCGCGACAGCTTCAACACCAACCCCGCCACCGACTACACCTGGGTCACCTATGTCGAGCGCCTGCAGGATGCGGGCATCAGCTGGCAGGTCTACCAGAACATGGCGGACAACTTCACCGACAACCCGCTGGCAGGCTTCCGGCCCTTCCGCAACGCCTGGTACCAGCGCCCCGGCTACTCGCAGGTGCTGCGCGAGCGCGGCGTCAGCACCCGCGACCTCGACAAGCTCAAGGCCGACGTGCTGGCCGACAAGCTGCCCCAGGTCAGCTGGATCGTCGCCACCGCCGAGGGCTCGGAGCATCCCGGCCCCTCCAGCCCGGCCTCGGGCGCCGACTACACGGCCCGCGTGCTGGACGCGCTGACGGCCAATCCGGAGGTCTGGAGCAAGACCGTGTTCCTGATCAACTTCGACGAGAACGACGGCTTCTTCGACCATATGCCGCCGCCGGCCGTGCCGTCCTACGAGCTCTATGACGCCGACGCCAGCCGCGCCCGCCTGGCCGGCGCCTCGACGGTGGACACCGTGGGCGAGTACCACCATCACCTGAACGGCTCGAACGCGCTCTATCACCACCGCCCCTACGGCCTGGGCCCGCGCGTGCCGATGTATGTGATCTCGCCCTGGAGCAAGGGCGGCTGGGTCAACTCCCAGGTGGCCGACCACAGCTCGGTGATCCGCTTCATCGAGGCGCGCTTCGGCGTGCAGGAGCCCTTGATCAGCCCCTGGCGCCGGGCCGTCAGTGGCGATCTGCAGAGCTGCTTTGACTTCCGCAATCCGGAGGACCAGCCCTTCATCCACCGGCTGCCCGCTACCGCCGCGCTGCGCGAGCGCGCCCGCGCGCTAGCCCAGACCAAGACCCCGGCGACCCCGTCCAGCCTGGTGGCGCCGCTGCAGGAAGAGGGCGTGCGCCCGGCCCGGGCCCTGCCTTACGAGCTGCAGGTCCAGGCCCGCCAGGACGGCGCCAGCCTGCTGCTGCGCTTCGAGAACGAGGGCGAGGCCGGCGCGGTCTTTCATGTCTACGACCGCCTGGCGCTGGGCGCGCTGCCGCGTCGCTACACGGTGGAGGCCGGCAAGCAGCTGGAGGGCCGCTGGACGCCGGCCACCGGCAGCTACGACCTCTGGGTGCTGGGCCCGAATGGCTTCCATCGCCATTTCACCGGCTCGCTGACCGCCGTGGCCAACAAGCCCCGGCCCGAGATCGAGGCCCGCAGCGACCGTGTCTACGGCGAGCTGCTGCTGCGCCTGCACAACCGCGGCCCGGTGGCGGCCAGCTTCGAGCTGCGCGCGCTGAAGTACAGCGACGAGCCGGTGCAGCTGCACAAGGTGGCCGCCGGCGCCTCGCTGGAGCTGCGCCTGCCGCTGGCCGAGAGCCGCCACTGGTACGACCTCTCGGTCAAGGTGCGCGAGCTGGCCGGCTTCAGCCGCCGCCTGGCCGGCCATATCGAGACCGGCGAGGCCTCGATCAGCGACCCGGCCCTGGGCGGCCCGGCCCTGCTCGACCAGTACCGCCCCTGAATCCCCATTCCCTCACTCCTACGCTTCCCATCATGAAAATCAAAAACCTTATCGCAAGCACCCTGCTGGGCCTCGTCGCCGGCCTCAGCCAAGCCGCCGTCTACGACCAGAACCTGATCTTCAACGGTGGTGCCGAACAGGGCACCAGTGGCTGGAACGGCTTCGATGACTACGACTTCGTCCAGTCGGTCAGCTATGGCAACAACTGGGTCAAGCCCAGCGAGCCGGGTCCGCTGGATCGCGGCGCCAAGATGTTCCCCGGCCTGGGCGCGCGCGCGGTGGCCTGGCAGTCGCTGGACCTGGAGCAGCTCTCCGGTGCCGGCGACAGCTTCAAGCTCAGCGGCTGGCTGGGCGGCTGGCAGGCCCAGGGCGACAACGCCAAGCTCTTCGTGTCCTTCCTGGACCTGTCCGGCCAGATGCTGGGCAGCACCGAGATCGGCCCGCTGAGCCCGGCCGATCGCGGCAACAAGACCGGCCTGTTCTACCGCGAGGCCAGCGGCCTGCTGCCGACCCAGACCGCCACCTTGCAGTTCTGGCTGACGATGGAGCGCTTGGGCGGCGGTGACAACGACGGCTATGCCGACAACCTGTCCTTTGTGCTGACCGCCGCGCCGGTGCCCGAGCCGGCCACCTACGGCCTGATGGCCCTGGGCCTGGTGGCCGTCGGCGTGTCGGTGCGCCGCCGCAAGGCTTGAGGGGCCATCAGCCCATCGGCGTGCACAGCTCCACCAGCGAGCCGTCCGGGCAGCGCACATAGGCGACGGTCTGGCCCCAGGGCTTGACCGTCGGCGCGGCCAGGCCGGTGGCGCCGGCGGCCAGGGCGCGCTCGTAGGCCGCTGCCACATCGCCGGTGGTGAAGCCGATCTCCATGCCCAGCGGGCGCGGGCTGGCGTCGGCCGCGACATAGTCGCCGCCGACGCTGTCGCGCGCGGTCGCGTGGTCGACAAAGGCCAGCGCGGTGGCGCCGGTCTCGAGTTCGCCATAGGCGCCGGACTCGTGCAGGAAGCGGCGCTGCAGGCCGAAGGCACGCTCGTAGAAGTCCAGCGAGGCGGCGACGTCGGCGACATAGACGAGGGTGTAGGCGAAGTTCATGGGGCTAGGCTCCTGGGTGTGGATGGGTGGCGACATCTTGCGCCGCCGCTGCTGACAGTGCCTGTCAGCATTGCCCTTATGCTGCGCGCCATGACAGTGCTTCATGGCCTCCCTCGACGCAGCCTGCTGATCGCGGCGGCGGGGACAGGTCTTGCCGGCCTGGTCCGCTCGGCTGGTCTGCAGCTGCCGCCGCTGGCCTTCACAAGCCGGCAGCTGGCCAATGGGCTGACCGTGCTGGCCTTGCCGGTGGCCAGCAGCAGCGTCAGCGTGCAGCTCTGGTACCGGGTCGGCAGCAAGCATGATCCGGCGGGCCGCTCCGGCCTGGCCCATCTGTTCGAGCACCTGATGTTCAAGAGCACGCGGCATATGGCCAACGAGCAGTTCGACCGCATGACCGAGGACGTGGGTGGCAGCAACAATGCCTTCACCGCCGAGGACATGACGGTCTACCACTGCACCGTGCCGTCCAACCATCTGGAACCGGTGCTCTGGGCCGAGGCCGAGCGCATGGCCAACCTGAACCTGGACCAGGCCAATCTCGACAGCGAGCGCGAGGTGGTCAAGGAGGAGTTTCGCCAGCGCGTGCTGGCCGATCCCTATGGCCTGCTCTTCAACGCGATCTCCAGCTACGGCTATCAGCAGCACCCCTACAAGCGCCCGGTGATCGGCAATATCGCCGAGCTCGACGCCGCGACGCTGCGTGATGTGCGCGACTTCCACACGGCCTACTACCGGCCGGACAACGCGCTGCTGATCGTCGCCGGCGAGTTCGAGGCAAGCCAGCTGGATCGCTGGGTCGACCACTACTTCGGCAGCATCCGCGCACCGCTGAGCCCGGTGCCGCAGGCGGCCAGCGCCGAACCGCGCCGAGCGCGCGACGTGTTCCATCATCTGCCGGCCCGTGCGCCGCTGCCGGCGGCACTGGTGATCTGGCAGGGTCCCAAGGCAGCCAGCGAGCTGGCCCCGGCGCTGCAAGTGGCCCAGGCCCTGCTGGCCCAGGGGGATTCGGCGCGGCTGAGCGAGGCCCTGGTGTACCGGC
This sequence comes from Paucibacter sp. XJ19-41, assembly GCF_028462495.1. NCBI lineage: Bacteria > Pseudomonadati > Pseudomonadota > Betaproteobacteria > Burkholderiales > Sphaerotilaceae > Roseateles > Paucibacter sp. XJ19-41. Next base: position 25,541 of record NZ_JAQOWX010000013.1, on the reverse strand, counting down.
AGCGGGTCGCACAGAGCGTGGGCTTCGATGCGCTGCTGAATGCCGATGCCGGCCTGCTGGCCGCCTATGCGGTCTCGACCGGCGCCTTGAGCGGCGAGCTGTTGCTCAAGCAGTTGGTGGCCGAGGTCGAGCGCCTTGCCCATGAGCCGGTGCTGCCCGCGGAGTTGGCCAAGGCCAAGGCGCAGTTGCTCAACAAGCTGCTGGTCGAGCGCGAGACGCCCGAGGGCCGCGCGCTGGCCCTGGGCTATGCCTTGCTGCTGCGCGGCGACGCGAGCCTGGCCGAGCGCGAGCTGGCGCAGCTGCAGGCGGTCGGCGTCGCCGATGTGCAGCGGGCGCTGCGCCGCCATGTCTTGCAGGGCGCCAAGGTCTCGGTGCTGTATGGAGAGCGGTCATGAGGCGCCGAACCTTGCTGGGTGGCGCACTGGCGGTGCCGCTGCTGGCCGGCGCACAGCGCTTCGACCAGATGCCCGCGCCGGGTCCGGCGCGGCCCTTGCCCCAGCCCCGGCTGCAGCAGCTGCGCCTGGGCAACGGCCTGCGCCTGGTGCTGGCGCAGCGGCGTGGCATGCCGCTGGTGACGGTCGAGCTGCTGCTGGGCCAGGCCGGCAGCCTGCTGGATCCGCCGGGCAAGGCCGGGCTGTCGCAGCTGGGCCTGCTGATGCTCAGCAAGGGCGCGCGACGCGAGGGCCAGGCGGTCGATGCGGCCGACATCGCCTTCGCCGCCGAAAGCCTGGGCGCCAGCCTCGAGATCGGTGACGGCAGCGCCTCGGGGAGCCTGGGCCTGACCCTGGCGACGCCGCAGCTGGACGAGGGCCTGGCCCTGCTGGCCGATCTCTTGCAGCGGGCCACGCTGCCGCCGGCCGAGATCGAACGGGCCCGCGCCGAGCTGATTGCCAGCTTCCGGCTCAGCCTGTCCGATCCGGCCCTGCTGGCCCAGCTGCTGGGCCAGCGTCTGTTCTGGGGCGACAGCCCGGCCGGCCAGGTCGCGACGCCGGCCAGCCTGGCGCGGCTGCGTCGCGAGGATTTGCTGGCCTTTCAGCGCCAGCAGCTGCGGCCGGAATCCACCACACTGATATTGGCCGGCGACCTCGATGGGGGCCAGGCGCGCGCGCTGGCCGAGTCGCACTTCGGCGATTGGCGCAGCCTGCGCCCGGCCGGTCCGGCGCTGCAGCCGCTTCGCGCGCAGCCGCTGCCGGTGCGGACCGTGCTGCTGGATCTGAGCGGGGCCGGCCAGAGCGCGGTGCAGCTGCTGGCGCCCTATCCCGGCAGCGAGGATGAAGCCGGCCAGCGCATCGGCATCCTGGCCAATGCGGTGCTGGGCCAGGGCTACTCGGCGCGGCTGAGTCATGAGGTGCGCATCAAGCGCGGCCTCAGCTACGGCGCGGTCAGCCAGGTCGAGAGCCTGCCCGGCGCCGGCACGCTGAGCGCCTATACCCAGACCCAGCACGGCCGGGCCGCCGAGGTGGCCCGGCTGATGGCCGCCGAGCTGGCGCGCCTGGGCCGAGAGCCGGTCGGCGAGACCGAGCTGGCGGCGCGCCGCGCCAGCCTGATCGGCGCCTATGCGCGCCAGCTCGAGACCACCGCGGGTCTGGCCGGCCTGGTGTCCGAGCATTTGCAGCAGGGCCGCGAGCTGGCCACGCTGGCCCAGCTGCCGCAACAGCTGGCGGCGCTGAGGGCCGAGCCGCTGCGCGAGTTCGCGGCGCGCTACTGGCGCGCCGACAGCCTGCGCACCGTGGTCGTCAGCGATCTGAAGGAGGCCGGCGCCGACCTGCACCAGCTCGACCCGGGCGCCTGGGTGATCCCGTTCGAGCAGCTCGATCTGGGCAATCCGTCACTGCGGCGACCGGCCGGGCGCTGAGGCCCTCCAATGACAGCGGCTAGAATAGCCGCTGTCATTGGGGAGTAGCCGCTGTAGCCACCATCCCGCTGCAGGCCCGCGTCAACACACTTGGTTCGTGAGAACCATGGCGCGGGCAGTGCCCACACCTGGCAAGACCTTTGACCATGCACCCTCGGTAACGGCCGGAGGCGGCATGGTCAATGCTGCACTTGCAGGCCGTGGAGTGTTCTCGCAATGGAAGCCTTTCTCGTCTCGACCGGCATCGTGGCCCTCGCCGAAATCGGGGACAAGACCCAGCTCTTGGCCTTTTTGCTGGCCGCGCGCTTTCGCAAGCCGCTGCCGATCTGCCTGGGCATCCTGATCGCCACGGCGGTCAACCATGCCGGCGCCGGTGCGCTGGGCGCCTGGATCACCACCCAGCTGAGCCCGCAGACGCTGCGCTGGGGCCTGGGCCTGGGCTTTCTGGCGATGGCCATCTGGACCCTGATCCCCGACAAGATCGATGAAGAGGAGGAGGGCGGCAAGGGCCTGAAACTCGGCGTGCTGGGCACCACCATCGTGGCCTTCTTCCTGGCCGAGATGGGCGACAAGACCCAGATCGCCACCGTCGCGCTGGCCGCGCAGTTCCAGGCCTTTGTGGCCGTGGTGGCCGGCACGACGCTGGGCATGATGATCGCCAATGTGCCGGCCGTGCTGCTGGGCGACCGCATCGCTGGCCGCATCCCGGTGCGCCTGGTGCATGGCATCGCGGCGCTGATCTTCGCGGTGATCGGGGTGGCGACCTTGGCTGGCGCTGGTGCCAGTTTCGGCTTCTGACGAGGGGATGGTCGGGCTGAGCCGCGCGGGCTATAAACCGGGCAGGCCCCAAGACCTGCGGAGACAAGCGCCATGCAAGAAGCCCCCTTCTTCCCCATCATCTATGTCCGCGGCTATGCGATGACCGAGGGCGAGCGCGACGAGACGGCGGCCGATCCCTTCTGCGGCTTCAATCTCGGCTCCACCGTCTACCGCGCCAGCACCGACAAACGCGACCCGCCGAAGAAGTTTGTCTTCGAGTCGCCGCTGCTGCGGCTGGCGGCCGAGTTCGGCTATGGCGATGTCTACGAGAACGGCCTGGGCATCACCGACCCCGACTGGCAGCCGCGCGCCGGCCACACCGGCCTGCCGGCCCGTTCGGTCATCATCTACCGCTACTACGACAGCGGCTCCAGCCTGTTCGGTGACGGCAAGCCGCGCGATATCGAGGACTACTCGCGCGGCCTGTCCGAGCTGATCCTGCGGGTGCGCGAGCTGGTGGTGGCACAGGAGGGCATCGCGGCCAAGGACTTCCGCTGCTATCTGGTCGCGCACTCGATGGGCGGCCTGGTGGTGCGCGGCTTCATCCAGAACCCGGCGCTGGGCAGCGACGAGGCACGCCATGCGGTCGACAAGATCTTCACCTATGCGACCCCGCACAACGGCATCCAGCTGGCCGGCCTGAAGGTGCCCGGCTGGCTGTCCTTCAACGACATCAACAACTTCAACCACGAGCGCATGGCCGACTACCTGAATATGCAGGCGGTCTACAAAAGGCACCAGCGGGTCGACTTCCTGCCGCAGGAGGCCTTCCCGATCGAGCGCATCTTCTGCATGGTGGGTACCAACCGCAATGATTACGAGGCCGGCATGGGCATCTCGCGCGCCTTTGCCGGCAATGGCAGCGACGGCCTGGTCAAGGTCGAGAATGCCTCGGTCTGGGGCGTCGACAAGCAGCTCAATGTCACCAAGACCTGCGCCACCGCCTATTGCTACCGCGCCCACTCGGGCTACTACGGCATCGTCAACAGCGAGGAGGCCTACCAGAACCTGTCGCGCTTTCTGTTCGGCGATGTGCGGGTCGACATCTGGATGCAGGTGGACGAGGTGCGGCTGCCGCAGAAGATCGAGGCCGAGGCCGATGTGCAGGCGCTCTACCAGTTCGAGCTGATGGCGCGGCCGCGCGGCAAGCGCTGGTTCCTGAGCCGCCGGACCACCGAGGAGGACTCGCCCGCCTGCCGCACCCACCAGCAGCTGAGCCAGCAACAGGCCGGCGGTGGCAATATGGTCTATCTGTCCAGCGTCTTCCTGGCCAACCGCGCCAAGATCAGCAGCCATGACCGCACGCTGGCCTATGCGATGGACGTCGGCGTGCGCGTGCCCGATTACCAGGTCAACAAGCGCTTCTGGCCCGACCAGCATTTCGAGGGCAGCCACCTGTTCCGCGACAGCCTGCTGATCTCGCTGGAGCCGCCGATCAGCGCGGGCGGCGACTGGCGCATCCTGCACAGCTGGGAGAGCCAGCGCATCGGTGTGGCGACCCAGGCCCTGACCTATGAGGCGGTCAAGGGCGGCGGCATTCGCATCGAGGTGGAACTGCCGGCCGGCAGCAACAAGCCCGGCATCTCGGGCAAGGTGCTGCTGATCGTGTCGGCGTGGAATACCTGAGGCTGGGGCAGCGCCTCAGCTTGCACAAGCCTGCCGCACCGCCCGTTCCCAGTTCGCCATCAGCTCGGCCGCGCGCTCGCGCGGCATCGTCGGGCGGAACACCCGCTCGGCCTGCCAGTTGCCGCTCAGCGCATCGAGATTGCTGTACAGGCCCGAGGACAGGCCGGCCAGATAGGCCGCGCCGAGCGCCGTGGTCTCGATGACCTTGGGCCGCACCACCGGGATGCCCAGCAGATCGGCCTGGAACTGCATCAGCAGATTGTTGACGCAGGCACCACCATCGACGCGCAGCTCCGAAACCGGCGCGCCGCCGGCGGCCACCGCGTCGCGGCTCATCGCCAGCAGCAGGGCCGCGCTCTGGAAGGCGATGCTCTCCAGCGCCGCGCGGGCGATATGGGCGACGGTAGAGCCGCGTGTCAGGCCGACGATGGCGCCGCGCGCCTCGGCGTTCCAGTAGGGCGCACCCAGGCCGGTGAAGGCCGGCACGAACATCACGCCGCCGGCATCCGGCACGCTCTCGGCCAGGCCCTGCACCTCGCCGCTACCCTTGATCGCCTGCAAGCCGTCGCGCAGCCATTGCACGACCGCGCCGCCGATGAAGACGCTGCCCTCCAGCGCGAACTCCGGTGTCGTGCTCGCCTGCGCGGCGCTGGTCGTGATCAGGCCGTTGCCCGAGGTCTGGAACTGCGCGCCGGTGTGCATCAGCATGAAGCAGCCGGTGCCATAGGTGTTCTTGGCCATGCCGGCCTTGAAGCAGGCCTGGCCGAACAGTGCGCTCTGCTGGTCGCCGGCGATGCCGCCAATCATGATCTCGGCGCCCAGATGGGCGGCGCTGACGCGGCCGAACTCGAAGGCCGAGGGATGGACCTCGGGCAGCACCGCGCGCGGGATGTCGAGCAGGGCCAGCAGCTCATCGTCCCACTCGTTCTTGTGCACATTGAACAGCATGGTGCGGGCCGCATTGCTGACATCGGTCGCATGGACGCGGCCGTCGGTCAGCTGCCAGACCAGCCAGCTGTCTATCGTGCCGAAGGCCAGCTCGCCTCGCTCGGCCTGTTCGCGTGCGCCGGCCACGTTGTCGAGAATCCACTTCAGCTTGGTGCCGGAGAAGTAGGCATCGATCACCAGGCCGGTCTTGCGCTGCACCAAGGGGGTCAGGCCTTGCTCGCGCAACGCGGCGCAGGTCGGCTCGGCGCGGCGGTCCTGCCAGACGATGGCGTGATAGATCGGCTGCCCGGTCTTGCGGTTCCAGACCACGGTGGTCTCGCGCTGATTGGTGATGCCCAGAGCCTTGATGTCGACGGCTTTCAGGCCCGCCTTGGCCAGCACCTCGCGGGCGGTGGCCAGCTGGCTGTGCCAGATCTCTAGCGCGTCGTGCTCGACCCAGCCGGGCTGCGGATAGATCTGGCGGAACTCGCGCTGCGCCATCGCGACGATATGGCCCTCGGCGTCGAAGACGATGGAGCGGGAGCTGGAGGTGCCCTGGTCCAGGGCGAGCAGATAGGTCATGGCTTGGTTGTCCCGTCGTTCAGTCGGCCAGCACCAGTTCGACGCCGGCATCGGCCAGCAGCGTGGGGTAGGGCTCGGGCGGCGACTCGTCGGTGAAGAGTAAATCGATCTGCGGCAGCCGTGCCACCTCGGCCATCGCCGGGCGGTTGAACTTGCTGTGGTCGGCGGCCAGCCAGACCTCGCGCGAATGCTCGATGATGGTCCGCGCCACCATCACCTCGCGGTAGTCGAAGTCGCGCAGCGAGCCGTCGCTCTCGATGCCCGAGATGCCGATCAGGCCGATGTCGACCTTGAACTGGCGGATGAAGTCCACCGCCGCCTCGCCGACCACGCCGCGGTCGCGCTGGCGCACCGTGCCGCCCACCATCACCAGCTCGCAGTCGGGGTTGTCGCTGAGGATGGTGGCGACATTCAGATTGTTCGTGATCACCCGCAGGCCCTTGTGGTGCAGCAGCTCGCGCGCCACCGCCTCGGTGGTGGTGCCCAGGTTCAGTATCAGCGAGCAGCCGGCCGGGATGCGCGCCGCGATCGCGCGCGCGATGCGCGCCTTGCCATCGGCCTGCAAGGCCTGGCGCTGGCGGTAGGCGATGTTCTCGGTGGTCGAGGCCGGCACGCGCACGCCGCCGTGGAAACGCGCCACCAGGCCGGCCTCGGCCATGCGCTGCACATCGCGGCGCACGGTCTGCAAGGTCACGCCGAATTTCTCGGCCAGGGCCTCGACGCTGACCGAGCCGCGTGCGCGCACTTCCTGCAGCAAATCGTTCTGGCGGGGATTCGGAATCATGGGATGGCGAGCGCGTCGACGCACTTTTTTGGGGTGTGGGCGAGCCTAAAGCGAACTAAAACGAACCGTCACAGGGGTTTTCCCTCAGATGAAACGCACCAAAACGAGCTAAAAAGAAAAAAGAAGAGCAAAATAGCGAACTCATTGAACCCGCTTTTGTTCGCCAGGAGACTCGCTTTGACCGCCAATCCATCGACCGCCCCGAGTGCCATGCCGCAGGCCGCGCCGGACCGCTACGACGTGCTCGTCGTCGGCGGCGGCATCAATGGTGCCGGCATTGCCCGCGACCTGGCCGGGCGCGGCTGGCGGGTGCTGCTGGCCGAGCGCGACGACTTCGCGGCCCACACCTCGTCCTCGTCGACCAAGCTGATACACGGCGGCCTGCGCTATCTGGAGTACTACGAGTTCTCGCTGGTGCGCAAGGCGCTGCAGGAGCGCGAGGTGCTGCTGAAGAGCGCCCCCCACATCATGTGGCCGCTGCGCTTCGTGATGCCGCATGACGCGGCGATGCGGCCGGCCTGGATGATACGCATCGGCCTGTTTCTCTACGACCACCTGGCGCGTCGCGAGGTGCTGCCGGGCTCCACCGGGGTGAACCTGCGCACCTCGGCGGTCGGCAAGCCGCTGAAGCCGAGCTATACCCGTGGCTTTGTCTATTCCGACGGCTGGGTCGACGACGCCCGCCTGGTGCTGCTGAATGCGCTCGATGCGCGCGAGAAGGGCGCCGAGTTGCTGACGCGCAGCATGGTCACGGCCGTGCAGCGCGACGCGGAGGGCTGGACCGCGACGATTGCCACGCCCACCGGCGAGCGCACCGTGCGCGCCCGCGCCCTGGTCAACGCCGCCGGCCCCTGGGCCGAGAGCTTTCTGCGCGGCATTGCGCGGCCGGCGCGCGGTGAGGCACTGGCGACCAAGAGCCTGCGCCTGGTCAAGGGCAGCCACATCATCGTCAAGCGCTGCTTCGAGCACGACCACGCCTACATCTTCCAGAATCCCGACAAGCGCATCATCTTCGCGATCCCCTACGAGGGCGACTACACGCTGATCGGCACCACCGATGTCGAGCTGCCGCAGGAGGCCCTGGCAGGCCTGAGCAAGGCCAGGATCGACGAGAACGAGATCGCCTATCTGTGCGAGCAGGCCAGCCGCTACTTCGCCAAGCCCGTCACCCGCGAGGATGTGGTCTGGAGCTATGCCGGCGTGCGCCCGCTGCTCGACGACGCCTCGGGCGATCCCTCGGCTGTCACGCGCGACTACCTGCTGGAGACCAACACCCAGGGCGCGCCGCTGCTCTCCGTCTGGGGCGGCAAGATCACGACCTTCCGCAAGCTGGCCGAGGATGCGGCCGATATGGTCGGCGGCATGCTCGGTCAAGGTCCGGCATCCGGGCGCAAGCCCTGGACCGAGCACGCCCATTTGCCGGGCGGCGATCTCTCGTCCTGGATCGGCGCGGCGCAGCGTCCCGACACCGACTTTGAGCGCCTGGTGGCGGCGGTGCAGAAGCGCCATGCCTATCTGCCGCCGGCGCTGGCGCGCCGCCTGAGCCGGGCCTATGGCGCGCGGATCTCTCGCGTGCTGGGCGGCGCGGCCAGCCTGGCCGAGCTGGGGCAAGAGGTGGCCCCGGGACTGTTCGACATCGAGCTGCGTTATCTGCAGCGCGAAGAATGGGCCCGCAGCGCCGACGACGTGCTGTGGCGCCGTTCCAAGCTGGGCCTGCATTACACCGAAGCCCAGCGCGCCGCCGTGGCCGCCTGGTTCGAGACCAATACCGTTGGGAAAGACTGAACGATGCAACTCGATATGCAGGGCATCAGCCACCGGGTCGGTGCGGCAACGCACCTCTACCCGCTGGACCTGAAGCTGCAAACCGGCGCGGTCACCGTGCTGCTGGGCGCGACCCAGGCCGGCAAGACCACCTTGATGCGATTGATGGCGGGCCTGGACCGGCCCACTGTCGGCCGGGTGATGGCCGACGGCGTCGACGTGACCGGCGTCGCGGTGCGCGAGCGCAATGTCGCTATGGTCTATCAGCAGTTCATCAACTACCCGTCGATGACGGTGCGCGACAACATTGCCTCGCCGCTGAAACTGCGTGGTGGAATGGACCGCGCCGCGATTGCCAAGCAGGTCGACCAACTGGCCGAGCGCCTGCATATCGAGATGCATCTGGCCAAGCTGCCGGCCCAGCTCAGCGGCGGCCCGCAGCAGCGCGTGGCGCTGGCCCGCGCGCGGGCCAAGACCGCCCCGCTGATGCTGCTCGACGAGCCTCTGGTCAATCTGGACTACAAGCTGCGCGAAGAGCTGCGCGAGGAACTGAGCCAGCTCTTCGCCGTCGGCGGCTCCACCGTGGTCTACGCCACCACCGAGCCGGCCGAGGCCTTGCTGCTGGGCGGCTACACGGCCGTGATGGACGCCGGCGAGCTGCTGCAGTACGGGCCGACGGCCGAGGTCTTCCACCGCCCGGCCTCGCTGCGCGTGGCCCGTGCCTTCAGCGATCCGCCGATGAATCTGCTGCCGGCCACCGGCCAGGGCGGCCGCATTGATTTGATGCCGGGCCTGGCCCTGGAGCTGGCGGCCGACATGCCGATTTCAGGTCCGGTGACGGTGGGCGTGCGCGCCAGCGCGCTGCGCGTGCAGACCCGTCCGGGCGATATCGCGATCCAGGGCAGCGTCGAGCTGGCCGAGATATCGGGCTCCGACACCTTTGTCCATGTGCATAGCGAGCTCGGCTCCCTGGTCGCTCAGCTGACCGGCGTGCATTACTTCGACCTGGGCGCGCCGATCACGCTGTACCTGCAGGCCGCGCAGGCCTATGTCTTCGGTGCCGATGGTGCGCTGATGCTGGCACCTGACAGAAAGGCTGGCCACTGATGGCACGCATCGACCTCGACCTGGCCCACGCCTACAAACCCAACCCTCAGCAGGACAGCGACTACGCGCTGCTGCCGCTGAAGATGAGCTTCGATGATGGCGGCGCCTACGCCTTGCTGGGGCCCTCGGGCTGCGGCAAGACCACCATGCTCAACATCATCTCCGGCCTGGTCCAGCCCTCGCATGGCACGGTGACCTTCGACGGCCGCGATGTCACCCGGCTGTCACCGCAGGCGCGCAATATCGCCCAGGTGTTCCAGTTCCCGGTGATCTACGACACGATGACGGTGGCCGAAAACCTGGCCTTCCCGCTGAAGAACCGCGGCGTCGCGCCCGAGAAGATCAAGGCGCGGGTCGGCAAGATCGCCGAGATGCTGGAGATGAGCGGCCAGCTGAACCAGCGCGCCGCCGGCCTGACGGCGGATGCCAAGCAGAAGATCTCGCTGGGCCGCGGCCTGGTGCGCGAGGACGTCTCGGCAGTGCTGTTCGACGAGCCGCTGACCGTGATCGACCCGCATCTGAAATGGCAGCTGCGCCGCAAGCTCAAGCAGATCCACCACGAGCTGAAGCTGACCCTGATCTATGTGACCCACGACCAGGTCGAGGCGCTGACCTTTGCCGACCAGATCGTTGTGATGACGCGCGGCCGCGCGGTCCAGGTCGGCAGTGCCGATGCGCTGTTCGAGAAGCCTCAGCATATGTTTGTCGGCAACTTCATCGGCTCGCCGGGCATGAACTTTCTGCCGGGCCGCTTCAAGGCCGGCGTGCTGCAGATCGCCGGGCAAGACCTGGCCCTGGACTTCGGTGTGCTGTACCAGCAGCTGGAGCGTGCCGGCGAGTTCACGCTGGGCGTGCGGCCCGAGTATGTGGAGCTGGTCGGCGAGGGGGCGGCCGGCGCGCTGCGCGCGACGGTGAGCAAGGTGCAGGACATCGGCACCTACTGGCTGATCAGCGCCCGCGTCGGTGAGGTTGACATCAAGCTGCGCCTGAATGCGCAGGACCGCCCGCCCGCCGCCGGCGACGCGGTCTGGCTGCAGGTGCTGGGAACGCATACCTGCTTCTACGGCCGCGATGAGCAGTTGCTCAACGGTCACCACCCCAAGCAAGAGGCTCATCAATGAAGCCCATCAATCAAAAAGCCTGGTTCCTGGTCCTGCCGGTGTTCCTGTGCGTGGCCTTCTCGGCCATCCTGCCGCTGATGACCGTCGTCAACTACTCGGTGCAGGACATCATCTCGCCCGAGCGCCGCGTCTTTGTCGGCACCGAGTGGTTCGCCGCGATGATGCGCGACGAGGAGCTGCATGCCGCGCTGTGGCGCCAGCTCGGCTTCTCGCTGGCGGTGCTGGCGGTCGAGATCCCGCTGGGCATCGCGCTGGCGTTGTCCATGCCGGCCCAGGGCTGGAAGTCCTCGGCCGTGCTGGTGATGGTGGCGCTGTCGCTGCTGATCCCGTGGAACGTGGTCGGCACCATCTGGCAGATCTATGGCCGTGCCGACATCGGCCTGATGGGCGCCGCGCTGCAATGGCTGGGCATCGACTACAACTACACCGGCAACGCCACCGACGCCTGGCTGACCGTGCTGCTGATGGATGTCTGGCACTGGACGCCGCTGGTGGCCCTGCTGGCCTTCGCCGGCCTGCGCTCGATCCCTGATGCCTACTACCAGGCCGCGCGCATCGACGGGGCGAGCAAGTTTGCGGTGTTCCGCTACATCCAGCTGCCCAAGATGCGCGGCGTGCTGATGATCGCGGTGCTGTTGCGCTTCATGGACAGCTTCATGATCTACACCGAGCCCTTTGTGCTGACCGGCGGCGGGCCCGGCAATGCGACCACCTTCCTGAGCCAGTACCTGACGACCAAGGCGGTCGGCCAGTTCGACCTCGGCCCGGCCGCCGCCTTCTCGCTGATCTATTTCCTGATCATCCTGCTGCTGTGCTTCATTCTCTACAACTGGATGCAGGCCCTCGGCCAGGCTGAAAAGGAGCCGCAACATGGATGAAAAACGTTTCAAGAAGCGCTCGATTTTCCTGATCGCCTACCTGCTGTTCGCTCTGCTGCCCATCTACTGGATGGTCAATATGAGCTTCAAGACGAATGAGGAAATCCTCTCGAGCTTCAGCTTCTTCCCGGACAACTTCACCTGGGCCAACTACGTCACGATCTTCACCGATCCCTCCTGGTACTCGGGCTATATCAACAGCCTGATCTATGTGGGCATCAACACGGTGATCTCGATCAGCGTGGCGCTGCCGGCCGCCTATGCCTTCAGCCGCTACTCTTTCCTGGGCGACAAGCATGTGTTCTTCTGGCTGCTGACCAACCGGATGACGCCGCCGGCGGTGTTCCTCTTGCCCTTCTTCCAGCTCTACACGACGATGGGCATGATGGACACGCACATCGCGGTGGCGCTGGCGCATCTGCTGTTCAATGTGCCGCTGGCGGTGTGGATTCTGGAGGGCTTCATGAGCGGCATCCCGCGCGAGATCGACGAGACCGCCTATATCGACGGCTACAGCTTCCCGCGCTTCTTCGTGACCATCTTCCTGCCGCTGATCAAGGCCGGCGTCGGCGTCGCGGCCTTCTTCTGCTTCATGTTCTCGTGGGTGGAACTGCTGCTGGCCCGCACCCTGACCAGCGTCAACGCCAAGCCCATCGTCGCGACCATGACCCGCACCGTCAGCGCCTCCGGCATGGACTGGGCCACCTTGGCCGCCGCCGGCGTGCTGACCATCGTGCCGGGCGCCATCGTGATCTGGTTTGTCCGCCACTACATCGCGAAGGGTTTCGCGATGGGCCGAGTTTGAGGAGCCGCTGATGTTTGAATGGATGTACTGGACCACGCCGGTGGCGGTGTTCTTCGTCTGCATCGTGCTGATGCTGGCCGGCATGACGGTGTGGGAGCTCAAGTCGCCCACCGTGATGCGCAAGGGCTTTCTGCCGATGAAGACCACGCGCGGTGACCGGCTCTTCATCGGCCTGCTCACGGCCGCCTATATCAACCTGGCCTTTGTCGGCCTGTCCGGCCGCATGGCCGAGTGGTGGGCGCTGGAGAGCGATCCCAGCATCTGGATCAGCTTCGTGATCTCGATGGCGGTGCTGGCCCTGATCATGCGCAAGGGCTGAGCGCGGACCGAGGGCAAGCCCTGCGGCTTGCCCGACGCCGTGCGAAGGATCGGGCGCCTGCAAGCGCTCGAGCTAGACGGGTTTGATGGATTCGGCCCCCTCCTCCCCCGGGGCCGCATCACGCTGTTCGGGGGATTCATCAGAGGAGACAAGAGTAATGATGATGCAGCACAAGAAGTTTTCAGCGCTGGCCGTCGCCGCCGCGCTGGCCGTTGGGGCGTCCGGCGCCTGGGCCGGCGAGCCCGAGGCCAAGAAGTGGATCGACGCCGAGTTCCAGCCCAGCACGCTGAGCAAGGACCAGCAGATGGCCGAGATGAAGTGGTTCATCGAAGCGGCCAAGAAGCTGCAGGCCAAGGGCGTCAAGGAGATCTCGGTGGTGTCCGAGACCATCACCACCCACGAGTACGAGGCCAAGACCCTGGCCAAGGCCTTCAGCGAGATCACCGGCATCACGGTCAAGCACGACCTGATCCAGGAAGGCGATGTGGTCGAGAAGCTGCAGACCTCGATGCAGTCCGGCAAGAGCATCTACGACGGCTGGATCTCCGACTCCGACCTGATCGGTACCCACTACCGCTACGGCAAGATCATGAACCTCACCGACTACATGGCCGGTGCGGGCAAGGAATACACCAACCCCGGTCTGGACCTGAAGGACTTCATCGGTACCAGCTTCACGACCGCGCCTGACGGCAAGCTCTACCAGCTGCCCGACCAGCAGTTCGCCAACCTCTACTGGTTCCGTGCCGACCTGTTCGCGCGCAAGGACCTGCAGGACAAGTTCAAGGCCAAGTACGGCTACGACCTCGGCGTGCCGCTGAACTGGAGCGCCTACGAGGACATCGCGGCCTTCTTCAGCGAAGACGTCAAGACCATCGACGGCAAGCCCATCTACGGTCATATGGACTACGGCAAGAAGGACCCGTCGCTGGGCTGGCGCTTCACCGATGCCTGGCTGTCGATGGCCGGCACCGCCGACAAGGGCATCCCGAACGGCATGCCGGTCGACGAGTGGGGCATCCGAGTCGCGGCCGACAAGTGCACGCCGGTGGGCGCCTCGGTGGCCCGTGGCGGCGCCACCAACTCGCCCGCCGCCGTCTACGCGCTGACCAAGTACGTGGACTGGATGAAGAAGTACGCGCCCAAGGAAGCCACCGGCATGACCTTCGGCGAAGCCGGCCCGGTGCCCGCCCAGGGCCAGATCGCGCAGCAGATCTTCTGGTACACCGCCTTCACCGCCGACATGACCAAGCCGGGCCTGCCGGTGGTCAATGCCGACGGCACGCCGAAGTGGCGCATGGCGCCCGGCCCGAACGGCCCGTACTGGAAGGAAGGCATGCAGAACGGCTACCAGGACGTGGGCAGCTGGACCTTCTTCGCCAACCACGACGCCAACAAGACGGCCGCCGCCTGGCTCTATGCCCAGTTCGTCACCGCCAAGACCACCAGCCTGAAGAAGACCATCGTCGGCCTGACCCCGATCCGCGAATCGGACATCCGCTCCAAGGCGATGACCGATATGGCGCCCAAGCTCGGTGGCCTGGTCGAGTTCTACCGCAGCCCCGCTCGCGTGGCCTGGACGCCCACCGGCACCAACGTCCCCGACTACCCGAAGCTGGCCCAGCTGTGGTGGAAGAACGTGGCCCAGGCCGTCACCGGCGAGAAGACCCCGCAAGGCGCGATGGACACGCTGGCCGAGGAAATGGACCAGGTGATGGGCCGTCTGGAGCGCGCCGGCATGGCCAAGTGCGCGCCCAAGCTCAACAAGAAGGAAACCAACGCCAAGTGGCTGAGCGACAAGGGCGCCCCGTGGGCCAAGCTGGCCAACGAGAAGCCTAAGGGCGAGACCATCGCCTATGACAAGCTGCTGAATGCTTGGAAGGAAGGACGCGTGCGTTAAGCACTCCTTGCACGGCTCACCCAAGAAGCAAAGCGTCGCCCTCGGGCGGCGCTTTTTTCTGGGTGCGCCAATGCAGACACAAGCTCAACGAAGACGAACGAGTGGCCCTTCCCTGGCCGGTGCGCAACAGACCAGCTGGCAATCTGTGAGCCCTGTGTTGCCGGCGTAAGCAGCTGTTGCGCCCGTGGCAAATTTGGGCGAATGGCGGCATCGCGATCGGGACAATCGCGCCCCATGCCTCAGCCCCCAATCCTCCCTCCCACGCTTGTCCGCGCCCTGTCAGTGCTGGCCCTGTGTTCCAGCCTGCTGCTGGCAGCCTGTGGCGGCGGCGGCAATGACGAGCCCCCGAGCAGCGCAGCTGAGGCTTCAGCCCCTGCCGCATCCGCCCCGGCGGCGCCTGCACAGGCCGCCGCCGTGCAGTGCGAGCTGCCCGACTTCCAGGCCGAGTTGCTGCGTCTGGTCAATGACAGGCGCGCCCGTGGCGCGGTCTGCGGCGCAGAGACATTCGTGGCCGCGCCGGCGCTGGTCTGGCAGAGCTCGATAGCGCAGGCCGCTGCCCGGCATTCGCAGGACATGGTGGACAAGAGCTTCTTCAGCCACACCGGCTCGGACGGCAGCAGCGCTGGCCAGCGCCTCAGCGCCAGTGGCTACGCCTGGAGCCGCTGGGGCGAGAACATTGCATATGGCTACAGCAGTAGTGCGGCGGTGGTCGACGGCTGGATGAAGAGCGAGGGCCATTGCCGCAACCTGATGAGCCCGGCCTTCAGCGAGATGGGGCTGGCCTGTGCGCGGCAGAGCCAGAGCAATCCCGGTAGCACGGTGAACTGGGCTTGGACCCAGGTGCTGGCAACGCCGCGCTAGGGCCGGCCGGCCATTCATACAAGCCAACCCTCAGCTCGCCGCCGCCGGCTCGCGGCGGCCGCCCGGGCCGGCCACACTGGGCGCCATGTTCTTCTTCGGGCGCTGTCCATGAATGCAGATGTCAAGCCGGCCACCAACTGGCTAAAGGCCAACCGGGGCTTCCTCGTCTTCCTGCTGTGCTTCGGGCTGCTGCGCACGGCTATCGCCGACTGGAACCCGGTGCCTAGCGCCTCGATGCGGCCCAGCATCCTGGAGGGCGATGTGGTGCTGGTGAACCGGCTCGCCTATGACGCCAAGCTGCCGCTCAGCGAGATCAGCCTGGCCCGGCTCGGCGAGCCGCAGCGCGGCGACATAGTCACCTTTTCCGCGCCGACGACCGGCGTGCTGCTGATCAAGCGCCTGGTGGCGCTGCCGGGCGACACGGTCGAGCTGCGCGACGGCCGCCTGCTGATCAATGGCGAGGCGGCGCATTACAGCGCTGCGGAGCCGGCGCTCGAAACCCTGGGGCCCGGCCGGGTGCTGGCGGTGACGCGCAGCACCGAGACGGTGGCGGGCAGCAGCCGGCGCGTCCAGCATCTGTCGGGCCTGTACGCCGCCGGGCAGTTCGGGCCGCTGCGGGTGCCGGCCGAGCATTACTTCATGCTGGGCGACAACCGCGACAACAGCGTGGACTCGCGCTTCATCGGCGCCGTGCCGCGCCGCCTGCTGGTGGGCCGGGCGCATCACATCCTGCTGTCGGCCGACATCACCGACCGCTGGCAGCCGCGCTGGGAGCGCGTGGCGGCGGCACTGCGCTGATCGCGGTCCGCTGCGCCGGGGGGCGACTCCGGCGGCGGCGTTTGTGCGAGCATGTCGCTACCTCGCGGCACACAAGACCTGACCTGACAGGCCGGCGCTGCATCGACGGAGACAAGACATGACCCCCACGATGACCGCTGCCAGCTGGCGCATCCGCCTTGCCGCAGTGCTGCTGCCCGCCGTGAGCCTGACCGCCTGCGGCGGCGGCGACGATCAGGAGACCCTGGTCACCCGCGTCAGCTATCTCTCGCTCGATCCGGTCAAGCCGCTGGCGGTGCCGGCCGAGCTGCGTGTGCCGCCCGGCCCGCCGCGCCCCGCCGTGGTCATCGTGCATGGCAGCAGCGGCATCGACAGCCGCGGCGTCTCCTACGCCAAGGAGCTCAACGCGGCCGGCATCGCGACCCTGGAGATCGATATGTGGGGTGCGCGCGGCATCAGCGGTGCGGCCGGCCGGCCCAGCGGTGTGCCCGAGACCCTGCCCGATGCCTATGGCGCGCTGAAGTTCCTGGCCGGCCTGCCCAGCATCGACAGCAAGCGAATCGGCATCATGGGCTTTTCCTGGGGCGGCGTCGTGACGATGCTGACCGCGACCCGGCCCTACACCGAGCAGTACATGGCCGGCACCGGCCTGGCCTTCGTCGCCCACGCGCCCAACTATCCCGTCTGTTGGGTCTACAACCGTGTGCCCGGCTACGGCTTTGCCAGCCTGACCGGCGCCAAGGTCTTCCTGCAGGGCGGCGGGCTCGATACCTACGACCTGCCCGACACCTGTCCCAAGCTGGCCGAGCAGGCCACCGTGCCGGCAGGGCTGCTGAGCGTCAAGATGTATGCCGACGCCACCCACGGCTTCGACCGCACGGAAGACCCGGTCACGATCAACGACCCCTTCGCCCATCTGGGCCGTGGCGGCCCGGTGCTGATGGCGCCCAACCCGGCGGCCGCCACGCAGGCACGCGCCGCCACGACGGCGTTCTTCAAGACCCAGTTCGGCCTGTAGGGCGGCCGCCGCCGCGTCAGACCGTCAGCACCGCCAGCATGTCCTCACCCTCCGCATCCAGCCCCTGCTCGACAAAGCCGTGGCGGGCATAGAGCCGGCGTGAGCCCTCGTTGCCGGGGTGGTAGCAGATCTCGATCTCGCGCAGGCCGGGTCGGCTGCGGATCTCGGCGATGGCCAGTTGCAGCGCCCGGCTGCCCAGCCCCTGGCCCTGCAGCGCTGCGCTGACCATGAAGCGCCAGATCGAGATGCGCTCGGCCGTCTCTGGCACCCACATCATGAAGCCGGCGACCTGCTCGCCGAGGTAGATGGCGCGTGCGACATAGCCGGGGTTGTAGGCCGCCTCGACCAGGGACCAGCAGTTGTCGGCCAGCATGCGCTGCTGCTCGGGCGGCAGCGGCAGATCACAGACGGCCTCGTAATTGTCCTTCGTCACCGGCCGCAGGCTGATCTCGGCCGGGTCCGGGCGTGTTGCCTGGTTCATTGTTGTGTTCCTCCGGATGCGATTGTCGGGCCGCAGTCGCGCGCAACTGCCTCAGCCATTCCTTTTTGGCAAGCTCCCATAAGCAAGGACAACAGTGGGCCTTGATGCCGCACCGCCTTGGGTCATACTGGGCTGGCAAGAAGAGAAGAACTGCCTTGGGATGTCTATGACGAGCAATACACGAACATCCGCAGGCCTCCCCAGCGTGCTCAAGCAGCTGGGGAAGATGACGGCGATCCGTGACACCTATCTGGTCGAGCAAAGCCTGCTGCGCACCTTGGGGCCTTTGCTGGGGGTCAGCGAGACCTCGCTGTACCGAGTCGACGAGCATGGCGAGGTGCTGCGGGCGCTGCATCACTCGCGCCGCATCGAGGCGCAGCAGGACGGCGTGCAGCGCGTCGCCGAGCAGGTGGAAGAGGTCACCAATGAGCAGCGCCTGCCCGAGGAGGTGCAGACCCTGTTCGAGAACGTCCGGATGCTGGACAAGTCCTGCAGCCGCAGCGACGGCGGCGAGGGTTTCATCGTCTGCTACCCCATCCATGGTGGCGACGAGATCTGCGGCTACTTCGTGCTGCGGCGCGAGCGCGAGATCACGCCGATGGAAGACGCCATCGTGCTGGGCGTGCTGGAGGTGTTCACCAACTTCTATGCCCTGCTCGACACCAGCCAGCGCGACCGCCTGACCGGCCTGCTGAACCGCTACTCGCTGGAGCTCAATCTCGACCGCCTCTGGAACCTGCTCTACGCCCGCCTGCACGAGCCTGCGCCGCCCGAGCCCGGCGTGGCGCGGCGCGAGCCGCTGCCGCAGCGCTACTGGCTGGGCGTGATGGATGTGGACCACTTCAAGAAGATCAACGATGGCTATGGCCACATGATCGGCGACGAGGTGTTGATCGTCGTGTCCCGGCTGCTGAAGGCGGCGTTCCGGCGCTCCGATCTGATCTACCGCTACGGCGGCGAGGAGTTCATCGCCATCATCGCGGCCAATGATCTGGAGTCGGCGACGCTGGCCTTCGAGCGCGCGCGCAAGAAGATCGAGAGCTTCAAGTTCCCGCGCGTCGGCCAGGTCACGATCAGCGGCGGCTTCAGCGGCGCCGATCCGGTGGTGCTGCCGCAGGAGGTCATCAACCGCGCCGACAGCGCGCTCTACGAAGCCAAGCGGGGCGGCCGCAACCGCATCTGCCACTACGAGAGCCTGATCCAGCAGGGCGCGCTGAAAGAGGTCAGCCCGGGCAGCGTCGATCTGTTCTGAGCGGGCGGCCGCTCAGCGTCGCGATTTGGCAGCGGCCTTCGCCGCCTGGCCGGCCTCGGCCGCCGCGAAGGCCAGCTCCAGGTACTCGCGCACATTCTTCTTGAACAGATCACCGATCTTCTCCAGCTTGATGTGGCGCCGGTGCTTGCCCTCGCCCTCCAGCACCTGGTGCCGGTCGGCCAGCGCCGCGCCCTGGCTGAACTCCAGCGCCAGATGGCGCTCGTAGGAGAACAGCGCACAGACCGGCGCGCCCGCCGAGAACAGCAGGCCGCCGTAGCGCACCTCCTCGCGCAGCCGTGGCCCGGCGGTGTGGATCAGCTTGCGCACCCGCTCGACCAGCTCATAGCGCTGTGCATCGACACGGCGCAGTTCGTTCAGGAAATCGTCAACGGGTTCGGGATTCATCGCGGGGCAACTCAGGCACAAGTACCGATTGCACCACAGGCACAGGATGCAGCGGCAGCCCCGTGCGTTCGAAGCTCTGCAGATTGGCCAGCGTCGTCGCGGCGATCGCGCTGAGCGCGTCGGCGGTGAAAAAGCCCTGGTGGCCGGTGATCAGCACATTCGGGAAGGTCAGCAGCCGCGCGAACACATCGTCCTGCAAGGCAGCAGCCGACAGGTCGCGGAAGAACAGCGTACCCTCTTCCTCGTAGACGTCCAGCCCCAGCCCGCCCAGCTGCCCGGTCTTCAGCGCCGCGATCGCCGCGCCGGCATCGACCACCGCGCCCCGGCTGGTGTTCAGCAGCAGCGCGCCGCGCTTCATGCCGGCCAGTGCGGCCGCGTCGATCAGGTGGCGCGTCTGCGGCGTCAGCGGGCAGTGCAGGCTCACCACATCGCTGGCCGCCAGCAGCTCAGCCAGCGAGGCCACATAACGCATGCCCATGGCCTCGCAAGCCGGATTCGGCTGCGGGTCCAGGCCCAGCAGCTGACAGCCAAAGCCCGGCCCCAGGATGCGCGCAAAGCACTCCCCGATCTTGCCGGTGCCCACCACGCCCACCGTGCGCCCGTGCAGATCGAAGCCAAGCAGGCCGTCGAGTGCGAAATTGCCCTCGCGCACCCGGGCGTGTGCCCGGTGGATCTTGCGATTCAGCGTCAGCAACAAGGCCACCGTGTGCTCGGCCACCGCATGGGGCGAGTACTCCGGCACCCGCGCCACCTGCAGCCCGAGCCTTGCCGCCGCCGCCAGGTCCACCTGATTGAAGCCGGCGCAGCGCAGCACGATCAGCCGCACACCCAGCTGTTGCAGCCGCTCCAGTACCGGCGCGTCCAGCCGGTCATTGACGAAGGCGCACACCCCCTGCGCCCCGGCCGCGGCCGCCACGGTGTTCAGGTCCAGGCCCGCGTCGAGATAGGTGAACTGGTAGTGCGCACCCCCCGGATCGGCGGCCACCCGCGCACGTTCGAGGAACTCGCGGTCGGAGGGGCGGGCGCTGAAGATGGTGAGGTTCATGCGGCACCGTAGCACGAGGCTCAGTGCGAAGTCGGTGCGGTGGGGGGGTGATCGTCGTGCACGATGTGTTGAATGGCGGCGTTGCTGCTGGGCTTGCTCAGTTGGCCGGCAAGGAAGGCGGGGCGCAGATCCAGGCCGGCCAGTTCATGACGCTGAAACCAGCGGAAGCTCAGGCGGACTGCAGTGGCGGGGTCGCCGTTGAGACCGCCGCTGTTTTCCCAGCGCTCGAACGAGGGCATGCTAAGCAATGCCGACTCGTCCGGCAGGGCGACCGCGAAATGCAGCTCCAGCCCATGCTGTTGCCGCCCGCGATAGCTGAACAGGTTCTCAACCACCGACTCCAGCCGCTCCACCCGAACCTCGCTGCTGAGTTCTTCCTGCATTTCGCGCCGCACCGCCGCCTCCGCCGTCTCGCCGATCTCGACCCGGCCGCCTGGCAAGGCCCAGAACGGATCGTCGCCGACGCGATGAAGCAGTACGCGCTCGCCGTCGCGGATGATGGCGGCCGCGCGCAGATGGAAGCGCCAGGGGCCGGCGTCGAAGGAGATCATCGAGTGGTTTGTCATCGAGTCGGGATGCTACACATCCCCGTGCTGCTGTTTTGGGTGCAAGTGCATCTCGATATTTGCCGGGCAGAATCCGCTGAAGCACCCAAACAAGAGCCGTCCCTACACGGACCCAAGGAGGCCGTCGCCCATGTTCCCCATCAAGACGCTTCGGTACTGCCTTCCCGCCCTGGCATTCGCGGCCTGCACCGGCCAAGCCCAGACGCTCGACAAGTCCCGCATCGTCTACCGCTGCGAGCATCAAGGCAAGATCACTTATGCCGATGAGCCCTGCGTCGGTGCCAAGGAGGTCGATGTCACGCCGACCCAGGGCCTGGACAAGTCCAGCGGCGTCAGCCGCAAGGGCGCCGAGGTGCGGCGCGACGAGCATCGGCGCCAGCTGGTGCAGGCGCTCAAGCCGCTGGATGGGCGCATGGACGAGAAGCGCTTTGATCAGTTGGTTCATCGCCAGCCGCTCAGCCCCGAGGCCCAGCGCGCCTGCCGCCAGCTTGATCAGCAGCTGCCGCAGCTCAAGGCCGCCGAGGCGAGCGCCGGTACCGAGTCCGCGAAAGCACAGGCCGAAGTAAGTCTGTTCCGCGCCCGCAAGGCCTTCAAGGATCTGCGCTGCTAGTCGCGAGTCAGGCGATGTCGTCGCCATCGGCCGGCTGCATCCACGCCGGCACATCCCGTTTGCCATGCAGCACCCGCCACACATCGATGTAGTCGGCGCGCTCAAGGTAGAAGACCAGATAGGGATATCGGGTCAGCGGCCATGAGCGCAGCCCGGGCAGGTTCAGCTCATGGGCATAGCGCGGCGAGCCGGTGGCCGGGTAGTGTGCGATGTGGCGATAGGCCTGCTCAAGCGCGTCGACAAAACCGAGCGCGGCGGACTCCGCGCCTTCGTTCAAATAGTGGCTCAAAGCCTCGTCGACATCGCGCTCGGCCGCTGCGCGCGCGATGATGGGCTTGGCTGTCATGCGGCCGGGCGGGCTAACGGGGCTTGGCTGCCTGGCGTGCCCGCTCCCGCAGCCGATCAAAGTAGGCGCCGTCCGCGGCAGTGTCGGATGGCGCCGAGCTGGCGCCCTCCAGCAGCAGCGCGCGCAACTGCAGCCGGTCCTGATCCTTGCGTATCAGCTCGCGTACATATTCGCTGCTGGTGCCATAGCCGCGCTCGCTGACCTGCTCGTCCACAAAGGACTTGAGCGAGTCAGGCAGGGAGATATTCATCGTGCTCATGGCCCGAGAATAGTGAGATTGGCAAATTTTGGCAAATGACCAAAAAGACGGGCTGTGCGGGGATTGGCTTCTTGATTGACCGCAGAATTTGCGGTGTTAATTGCCGCTGCGGCAATTAACCCTCACAATCGCCGCATTATGAGCGGCGAATCAACCCCGGCCTGGACGGTTTTGGCGTCTCGGGCCTATATCTGGCAGCACCCACAGTGGCCTCACTGGCGTTACGACCTGGCCCAACTGGCGGCACCGCTGGCCCGGGTCAGTCAGGCTCAGGGGCATTTGCTGGGCCGGCTGGCCGATGTGGGCTTGGGGCTGCGCGACCGCGCCTGCCTGACGGCGCTGACCGAAGACGTGTTGAAGACCAGTGAGATCGAGGGCGAGCTGCTGGACCTGGAGACCGTGCGCTCCTCGCTGGCGCGGCGGCTGGGTGTCGATGTCGGTGCGCTGCTGCCGGTGGATCACCATGTCGAGGGCGTGGTGGACATGGTGCTGGATGCTACCGGCAAGGCCCAGGCCCCGCTGAGCTTGGAGCGGCTGTGCGGCTGGCATGCGGCGCTGTTCCCGACCGGGCGCAGCGGCCTGCAGAAGATTGCCGTCGGCGTCCTGCGCAGCGATGCGGACGGCCCGATGCGCGTGGTCTCGGGGCCGGACTACCGCGAGACGGTTCATTTCGTGGCGCCGCCCGCAGCCCGCCTGGCTGCCGAGATGGCGGAGTTCATGGCCTGGGCAGAGGATGTGACGGACGCCACGCCTGCGCTGATCAAGGCGGGTCTGGCGCATCTATGGTTCGTGACTCTGCACCCCTTTGATGATGGCAACGGCCGTATCGCCCGTGCCATCGGCGATCTGATGCTGGCGCGGGCCGATGGCAGCAGCCAGCGCTTCTACAGCTTGTCGGGCCAGATTCAACGCAGCCGCAAGGACTACTACGAGGTGCTGGAGCGCACCCAGAAAGGTGGCACGCTGGACGTGACGCCGTGGCTGTGCTGGTTTCTCCAGGAGCTGGGCGAGGCCGTTGCCAGCGCAGGCGCGACCTTGGACAGGGTGCTGACCAAGGCGCGCTTTTGGCAGCACTGGTCCGGCGTGGCTTTCAACCAGCGTCAGCTCAAGGTGCTGAACCGTCTGCTAGACGGTTTCGATGGGCATCTGAGCAACAAGAAATGGGCGGCGCTGTGCAAATGTTCGGCCGATACCGCGCTGCGCGACATCACCCAGTTGCTGGCGCAGCAGGTCTTGATCAAGGGCGAGGGTGCTGGCCGCAGCAGCCACTATGTGCTGGCGGCCCTGGTCGAGCCGGCTCGACAGCCCTGAATGCTGCGCAGCCAGGGCCAGCCCGTACAAGCCCCTGCGCCTGCCCGAACACCCGCTGCGGATCGATATGCGCCTTGATCTGCTGCAGCCGCGCCAGATTGCTGCCGTAGTTGCTTGGCGGCCTCAGCGATCCGCGCGCCGATAGGCCGCCAGCGATGCGGCCAGCGCCAGCATGGTGCCGGCCGATAGCCGGTTGAGCCAGCGCATCCCGTGGACGCTCAAATAGCGGGCGACCTGCGCGCCGCCGGCGGCATAGAGGGTCAGCACCAGCACATCCAGCGCGATCGTGGTCGCCGCCAGCAGCAGGTATTGGGCCAGCTGCGGGGCGGCCGGATCAATGAACTGGGGCAGGAAGGCGGAGAAGAACAGCAGGCCTTTGGGATTGGACAGGGCCACCGTCAGGCTGCGCACAAAGGCCTGTCGGGGTGCGGTGGCCGGCGCTGCGGCCCGGTTGGCGAGGGCCACCGGCTGGCTGCGCCACAGCTGCACGGCCAGCCACAGCAGATAGAACGCGCCCAGCCACTTCAGCGCGAGGAACAGGGTCTCCGAGGCGGCCAGCAGGGCGCCCAGCCCGAGTGCGACGGCGGCTATCAGCACCAGGTCCGACAGCGCGGCGCCGGCAATACCCATCGCGGCCAGCCGCCAGTTGCGCGTCGTGCCATTGGCCAGTGCGAGCAGGGTGGTCGGGCCGGGCGTCAGCGTCACCACGAAACAGGCGAACAGGTACAGGGTCAGGACGCTGAGTGACATGGCGGCGATCGGGGGAGGGGCGACGCCGCGCTTATACCTCGGCCCGCAGCGCGGCCCGCCGCCATGCCATCATCCGGCCCATGCTGAAAACCCTCAAAGACCTGTTCGACAGCCTGCTGCCGCCGACAGCCAACGCCGATCCGGCCGCCACGGAGCACGCGCTGCAGCTGGCCACTGCGGTGATGCTGGTCGAGGTGATGCGCGCCGACCCGAGCTTTCATGCCGGCGAGCGCGAGGCGGTGCTGGCGGCGCTGCGCGACAAGTTCGCGCTCGATGCCGACGAGGCGGCCCGGCTGGCCGAGCTGGCCGAGGTCACGGCCAAGGATGCCACCGATCTGTTCGGCTTCACCTCGCGCATCAACGAGCGCTTCGAGATGCCGCAGAAGCTGCGCATGGTCGAGCATATGTGGCGCGTGGCCTATGCCGACGGCCATCTGAGCGCACACGAGCGCCATGTGCTGTGGCGCATCGCCGATCTGCTGCATGTGCCGCAGGGCGCTTACGTCAACGCGCGGCTGCGGGTGCAGGCCGAGGCGGGCGCCGCCTGAGAGCCACTCAGCGCAGGGCCGGCAAGGCCCCGCCGCGTTCGGTGCGCAGCACCGGGCAGTTGATGATGATGGGGGTCATCGTCAGGCTGACCTCGCCGCGCTCTTCGGCGACCAGTACGGCCTCCTCGGAATCCAGCAGCCGCACCGTGCGGCCGTCGCGCCAGCGCACCTCGACGATGCGCCACAGCGGGCTGTAGCTGCTGTCCTTGCTGGCCGGGCCTACCGGACGTGGCACCGAGGCGAACAC
The DNA here is from genome assembly GCF_028462495.1 of Paucibacter sp. XJ19-41. Classification (NCBI taxonomy): domain Bacteria; kingdom Pseudomonadati; phylum Pseudomonadota; class Betaproteobacteria; order Burkholderiales; family Sphaerotilaceae; genus Roseateles; species Paucibacter sp. XJ19-41. The sequence goes on along the minus strand of NZ_JAQOWX010000013.1, from coordinate 578 downwards.
GCTGGCCTGCTGCTTGTCGACAAACTTGTACACCCGCTCCAGCACGCTGCGTTGCCCGGGGCGGCGCGGCTCATCGGGCAGGGCGTCGCCCAGGCGAGGCGCATGGTTGATGCCCAGGGCTTGGGCCATCGCGGCGTCATTCACGTCGGTGCTGATGTACTGCACCCGCTGGCCCTCGAACCAGGCTTGTTGCAGCGGCAGCGCGGCATAGCCGGTGGGCCATTGGGCGCAGCCGGTCAGGGCCAGGGCCGTCAGCGCGGCGCCCAACCGCAGCGCGGGGAGAGACAGAGGCAGGCCTCGGAAGGGTCGGGTGGGCATGGGAGCTCCTGGTGATGACGCAGCCCGCTTGGTCGTGGCTGCGCCTGCTCAGCTTACGCGGCTGCGGGCTGGAGTCTTTCAGAGCCGCTGCAGCAGCAGCCGCTCGGCCAGCTCGCGCTGCGCCACCGGCAGCGCGGCCGCCTGGTCCAGCGTGCGCAGCACCGCGTCGCAGGACGGGGTGCGAGCGCCGCCATCCTCGACCCAGACCCGGCCAAGCAGGCCCGGCGCATGGCCGCCCAAGGTGCGACGCACCACCTCCA
>NZ_JAQOWX010000129.1:0-15212 GCF_028462495.1 Paucibacter sp. XJ19-41 | reverse complement strand
GAGCAGGAACCGGCGCTGCACCACTTCGGCAGCCGCAGCGCCGCCGCGCTGCTGGCCCGCCTGGCCCTGCAGCCCCAGCGCAGCCATGCGCGCGAGGAGCTGATCGAGCTGCTGTGGCCGGGCGTGGACCTGGCCACCGGCCGCAACCGCCTGCGCCAGACCGTCTTCATGCTGCGCCAGGCCCTGGCGACAGGTGCTGACGTGCTGGAGTCCGACCGCCTCAGCCTGCGCCTGCGAGCCGGCGTGCTGTCTTGCGATGTGCGGCAGTTCGAGGCGCTGCTGGGCGCGGGGCGGATCGCCGAGGCCTGCGCGGCCTATGGTGGCGAGTTCATGCCCGGCTTCTACGAGGATTGGATCGACGAGGAGCGGCTGCGCCTGGCGGCCCTGTTCGAGGCCGCCCGGCAGCAGCTGGCCCTGCAGCGGCCCGCGCAGCGCCCGGCCACGCGGGCGCTGCCGGTCTACCTGACCCGTTTCTTCGAGCGCGCCGGCGAGCGTCTGCAGCAGGCCGTGCACAGGCGCCGCCTGATCACGCTGCTGGGCCCGGGCGGCAGCGGCAAGACCCGGCTCGCGGTGGAGACGGCACACGCACTGCAGGCAGCCGAGGCCTTTGACCTGCTGGCCTTCGTACCGCTGCTGGACTGCCGCAGTGAGGAGCAACTGGTCCACGCGCTGGCCGCCGCGCTGCAACTGGCCGTGGGCAGCGATCCGTTGGCGGCCCTGCTGCTGGGACTGGTCGACCGCCGGGCGCTGCTGGTGCTGGACAACTTCGAGCAGCTCTGCGGCGTCGGCGAGGCCCTGGTGGCGCGGCTGCTGGCCGAGCTGCCGGGCCTGCATCTGCTGGTCAGCTCGCGGCGGGTGCTGGGCCTGGACGGCGAGTGCGAGTGGCAGCTCGCGCCCATGGCCCTGCCGGCGCGCGCGATGTCGTCTGCCGAGGCGCTGGCCAGCCCGGCGCTGGCCTTGTTCGTCGACCGGGCCCGTGCGGTGCGGCCTGATTTCGCGCCGGGGCCCGAGGAGCAGGCCGATCTGGTGGCGCTGCTGCAGCTGCTGGACGGCATGCCGCTGGCCATCGAGCTGGCGGCCGCGCGGCTGCGCAGCCTGTCGGTGGCCGGCCTGCTGGCCGAGATGCAGCAAGCGGCGAGCGGCAGCGCGCTGGCCCTGCTGCAGCGCCAGGGACCGCGCAGCGGCGTGGACCCGCGCCATGCCTCGATGCAGGCGGTGATCGCCTGGAGCTGGCAGCTGCTGAGCCCGGCCGAGCAGGGCCTGCTGGCCGGGCTGACCGTGTTCCAGGGCAGCTTCACGGCGGCGGCGGCCCGCCAGGTCTGCGCCGCCACGCGACCGGGTCTGGACGAGCTGGTGGCGCACTCGCTGCTGCGGGTCGCCCATGCCGGCGGTGAGCCGCGCTTCATCATTGGCGAGCCGGTGCGCGAGTACGCCGCATGCCAGCTTGACGAGCAGCTCATGGCCGCCGGCCGGGCCCGCCATCGCCACTGGATGCTGGCCTGGGCAAGCGGTCTGCCGGCCGCGGTCGAGCTGGGCGAGCTGCGCGCCGAGCTGCCCAATCTGCAGGCCGCTTTCGCCAGCGCGCTGGCCGATGGGGCGCCGGCTGATGCGATAGCGCTGGCCCTGCCGCTGGCGCGCCTGTTCGAGGATGTGGCCCCGCCCGCCGATACCCTGGCCCTGCTGGAGCGCGCGGTGCAGGCCTGTGCCGACACTATGCTGTGCAGCCAGGGCCACAGCCTGCTGGCGCCGCTGCTGTTCAATGCCGGCGAGCAGGAGCGGGCCCGCCAGCATGCCCAGGCCGGCCTCGATGGCGCGCCGCCCGGCAGTGCCTGGCGCGGCCGGGCTTTGCATGCCTGGGCCCGGGTACGCTGGCGCAGCAGCCGGCGCGAGCAGGGCCTGAGCCCGGTGATCGCCGAGGCCCTGCAGCTGGCGCACGCCGGGGCTGACCTCGATCTGCAAGCCAGCCTGCTGGCGCTGCAGGCCTTCATCGCCAATGTCGGTCGCGATGCCGCGCGCGGCGAGGCCTTGCATGGCCAGGCCTTGGTGCTGTGGGAGCGGCTCGGCAACCCCTACCAGATCAATAGCGGGCGCTACAACCTGGCCGTGTCGGAACACAACGCCGGCCGCCACGCACAAGCGCTGCTGCGGCTGGACGGCCTGATCGAGGCCGCACGCACGCTGCAGGACTGGCGCCGTCTTGGCCAGTCGCTGAATGTCCAGGGCGAGACCCTGGCCGCGTTGCGGCGCTGGCCCGAGGCGGCGGCCAGCTACCGGGCCTGCATCGTGCTGGCCTGGGACTGCCTGTCGCCGCATGAGCTGGCCTATGGCCTGTGGAATCTGCCGCGCGCGCTCGCCCATCTGCGCGATGCCGAGCGCGCCGTGCTGCTGGCTGCCTTCGTCGCCCGCTACTGGCTTACGCATTTCGGCGCCCTGGGCCGCAGCGACCACCACGACCTGCGCCGGCTGCGACGCCTGGCCGCTTGCCAGCTCGAGCCCGCTCGCCTGGCGGCGTTGTGGGCCGAGGGCGAGCGGCTGAGCCTGGCGGCTGCGGTGCAGCTGGCGCGGTGAGAGGGCTCGCAGGCTTGTCATGCGCTGTCATACAATCGGGCCTCAGCTTCACGAACAGGAGTCGCGATGCGCGTCAACGCAAGATTCGAGGGCGTCGCCGAACAGCAGGTCGAGTATCTGGCGGCCAGCTCGGGCCGGACGGTCAGCGAGGTGCTGCGTGAGAGCGTGGACTTCTACTACCGCCATGTTCGCGGTGAAGGCAGCCAGCTCAAGCATCTGTCCGGCTTGATCGGTCAGGGAGACAGCGGCCGCAGCGATGTCTCCGCCAAGGTCAAGCAGTATCTGGCTGAAGGCCTGGATGCCAAGTACCCCACTCAGAGCAAGGTCGGGCGCACCAAAGACGGTCGATGATTGCCGTCGATACCGGTTTCATCTATGCACTGCTCGACAAGAGCGATGCCTGGCATGCGCGCGCCGTCGCGGCCCTGCCCACCGCGCAGGAAGGCTGGGTCACGACCTGGCCGGTGCTGACGGAGGCGACCCATCTGATCGGCCGGCGCCTGGGCCCGCGTTTCGCGCAGGCTTTGATGAGCGAGGTGGCCGATGGCGGCTTGCTGGTTTGGGATATCGCCCCGGCACGGGTCGCCACCATCCCTGCACTGATGCGGCGCTATGCCAGCCTGCCGATGGATCTGGCTGATGCCTCCTTGGTCCTGCTGGCGGAGCATCTGGATCACGGCCGCATTCTCACCACCGACGAGCGCGACTTCGGCAGCTATCGCTGGAAGAGCCGCAAGCCCTTTCACAACCTGCTGGCGCAGCAAGCCTAGGACGACGCGCTAGCGGCGGCCCGCGCGGCGCCGTGCGCCCACCCAGGCCAGGCTGGCCAGGCCGGCCAGCAGCATCAGGCCGGCGCCGGGCTCGGGCACCGGCGCGGCGCTGGCAATGAAGTGGCCGTCGCTGGCGGCGCCGTTGGCGGCGGTGAAGCCGTAGTAGAGCAGGGCGTCTTCGGGGTTCTGGCCTTCGGCCAGCAGGCTGCTGAGGTCGACGGCCGAGGACACCGTGTAGACGGTGTAGCTGAAGGGATCGTCGGGCATCGTGTAATAGAGAAAGCTGCCGCTCAGCGTGCCGGTGGCGTCGCCCATGCCGGACGGGGTGAAGCTCAGGGTCACCAGGCTCTGCGCCCAGCTGTTGCGGATGTCGTCGCCCAGGCCGGTCTCGGTGACGGCCAGGGGCTGGGTCGAGCCGTTCTGCAGCAGCTGCAGGCTGGGTGAGGCGGGTTCGTCGTCGAAGTTGAAGGTGTCGATCGCCAGTGCCACGCTGTGTTCGATGCCCTCGTATCCCAGCGCGCTGCCGGAGCCGCCGCTGCCCGGCTCGCGCGCCAGCGTGAAGCTCAGTCCGTCGCCGCGCAGCGCGTCACCGACGATGTAGAAGTAGAAATCGAAGCTGAAAGCCTCGTTGAGGTTCAGGGCGATCGCGGTGGGCGCAAATGCGGCGCCGACGCTGTCGTTGCTGCCGGGCTGGGTCAGCGCCAGCACGCTGTAGGTGAAGCCGTTGCCCGGCGTGCTGTTGGCAGCGCTGGCGCTGCCGTAGACGCTCCAACTGCTGAAGTCGGTGTAGTTGACGGCCATTGACACCCCCTGCTGGGCCTGGGCCGGCAAGGTAGAGGCAAGGGCCAGCAGGGCGGCGGCGTAGAGTTTGCGGATCATGGCAAGAGTCCCCCGAAAGACATGCACGAGATGAGCCGCCGGCCGGCGATAGGTCGCCGGCGCGGCACCGTTGTGCATCGCCCAGCGTCGTCGCTCGGGCGGCCCTCGGCGAGGCACGGTGCCATTGGGCCGGGCCTGCGTTAGCTGCGCGTTAGTTGGCGGCTGCCGCAGCGGCCTTCAGCGCCGGCTGCTTGTCCCGCAAAGCAGCGTCAGATGCCGCTCGCCTCGGGGTCTGGGGCCGATTTTTCCTTGCGCGCCGAGCCGGCCACCAGCTCGAACTTGAACATGCGGCATTCGATCGGGCCGTTCCACATCGGGATCTTGCGCGACTCCTTCAGCCGCATCTTGCTGGGCAGCTTCATATCCGGGCACAGCAGCCAGGCGGTCCAGCCGGCCGGGTTTTGCGTGTAGGCGCGCTTCCAGTGGGCGGCCAGGCGCGGGAAGAAGTCGTCGCCCCCGTCGCGGGCCTCGGAGCCGCCGGCATCGCGGCTCATCGATTGCACACCGGCCTTGCCGCGCACCTCGATGCGCTCGCCATAGGGCGGGTTCAGCATCACGGTGCCGGGCATGCCCTCGGGCAGCTCGGGCGCGGGGCGCTCCAGCGCGTCGCCGCCATTGAACTGGATGTACTGGGCAACGCCGGCGCGCTCGGCATTGCGGCGCGCGAAGTCGACCATGCGGAAGGCCACATCGCTGCAGAAGATCGGCACGGCCGGCGCATGCTCGCGGTCCTTGGCGGCCTGCTTGATGGCCTGGAAGCGGCCGCGCAGCGGCACAAAAGGCAGTTGACGCTCGAAGGCGAAGCGGCGCTGCATGCCGGCGGCCATGCCGCAGGCGATCTGCGCGGCCTCGACGGCGATGGTGCCCGAGCCGCAGCAGGGATCCAGCAGCGCACCACCGGTCTCGGGCGTGCCCTTCCAGCCGGCGGCCGCCAGCATCGCCGCAGCCAGGGTTTCCTTCAGCGGCGCATCGCCCTTGTCCTCGCGCCAGCCGCGCTTGAACAGCGGCTCGCCCGAGCTGTCCACATAAATGGTCGCGTACTCCGGGCCCACATGCATGATGATGGGCAGGTCGGGGTGGCGGGTGTCGACGCTGGGGCGCTCGCCGGTGGCCTCGCGCATCACATCGCAGATCGCGTCCTTGATGCGCAGGGTGGTGAAGTTCAGGCTTTGCAGCGGCGAGCGCTGCGCGACGATGTCGACCCGTATCGTGTGGGCCGGCGTGATCCACTGGGTCCAGTCGATCTTGCGTGCCAGCGTGTAAAGGTCGTCCTCATGGCGGTAGGGGCCGTCGATCAGCTCGATCAGCACGCGCTGCGCCAGGCGGCTCTCCAGATTGAGCTTCATCACCCCCTCGGCATTGCTCTTGACCGCGACGCCGCCGCGCAAGGCCTCGGTATGGGTCTTGGGCAGGATGGCGCGCACCTCCTGTTCCAGCCAGGGCTCGACGCCGCTGGCGCAGGACAGGAAAAGATGCAGGGTTTCGTTCTGGGACATGGTTCTGGAGGCGGGGAAGCAGGGCCGTATTGTCCCCTTTCTGGTTCAGGCGGCCTCGCTGACCGCATTCCAGCTGCCGGCCAGTGCCTCGAACGCGGCCACCGGCAGCGGCCGGCTGAACAGATAGCCCTGGAAGGCATGGCAGCCCAGCTCGGCCAGCAGCGCGCGCTGGGCCTCGGTCTCGACGCCCTCGGCGATCACCTGCAGGCCCAGGCTGTCGCCGAGCTGGATCACGGTGCGGGCGATCGCGCGGGCGTTCGGCTCGCTGATCAGGTCGCGCACAAAGCTCTGGTCTATCTTCAGCTGGTTCAGCGGCAAGCGCTTCAGATAGGCCAGCGAGGAATAGCCGGTGCCGAAATCGTCCAGCGAGACCGCCAGGCCGAGCCGGCGCAGCTCGTTCATCAGCGTGATCACGGCCTCGACATCGTTGACCAGGGCGCTCTCGGTCAGCTCGATCTTGAGCCGCTCGGTCGGCGCGCCGCTGCGTGCCAGCAGCTGCTGCATCAGGCCCAGAAAGCCCTTCTGGCGGAACTGGTGGGCGCTGACATTGATGGCCAGGCTGAGCCCGGCCAGCGCCGGCTGCGTGGCCCAGGCGGCCAGCCGGGCGCAGGCCTGCTGCATCACCCACTCGCCCAGCGGGCCGATCAGGCCGGTCTGCTCGGCCAGCGGGATGAAGACGGCCGGCGAGACAAAGCCGCGCTGCGGATGGCGCCAGCGCAGCAGGGTCTCGGCGCCCAGCAAGGCGCCGTCGCGGCCGACCTGGGCCTGGTAGTGCAGCTCCAGCTGTCCGAGCGGCAAGGCCTCGCGCAGATCGGCCTCCAGCGCGGCGCGCTCGGCCAGCGCCGCCTGGGTCAGCGGGTCGAAGAAGCACAGCTGGTTGCGCCCGGCCGCTTTGGCCTGGTACATCGCATGGTCGGCATGCTTGAGCAGGTCTTCGCTGCTGGTGTCGCCCGCGCCCCAGATCACGATGCCTATGCTGGGCGTGCTGTGGTGCAGGTGTTCGTCGAGCTGGTAGGGCTGGCCCAGCACACGCAGCAGCTTCTCGGCGGCCGCCTCGGCATGCAGGGCGGCGACGCCGGCGTCCGCACCGAGGTCCTGCAGCAGCACGACGAACTCGTCTCCGCCCCAGCGCGCCACCGAGTCCTGCGCGCGCAGCGCGGCCTGCAGGCGCTGGGCCATGCTTTTGAGCAGGCGGTCGCCCATGCCGTGGCCCAGGGTGTCGTTGAGCGATTTGAAGTTGTCGATGTCGATGAACAGCACCGCGCCATGCCGGCCGCTGCGCTGGCTGGCGGCCAGGCTTTGCGCCAGCCGGTCCAGCAGCAGGCGGCGATTGGGCAGGGTGGTCAGCGGGTCGTAGAAAGCCAGCCGTTCGATCGCAGCCTCGGCGCGCTTGCGATCGGAGATGTCGCGGGCCAGGCCGATGAACAGGGTCTGGCCACGACGCTCGATGCGCGAGACGGCCAGGCTCATCGGAAACACCTCGCCGCTCTTGCGGCGGCCATCGACATCGCGGCCCTGGCCGATCACGCGCGCCGGACCGCCGGCCAGATAGCGGCTCAGATAGTCGGCGTGTCGGCCGCTGTCGGGCTCGGGCATCAGCAGGCTGATATTGCGGCCTATGGCCTCCGCCGCTGGATAGCCGAAGATGCGCTCCGCCGCCGGGTTGAAGGAGGCGATCTGCCCGGCGCTGTCTATCGTGATCACCGCGTCCACCATATGGTCGAGGATGGCCTGGGTGTGCTGGGCCTGCTCCTGCAGCTTGAAGGCGGCCTGCTGTGCCGTCGCGAAGATCAGGCGCTGGCGGCGCTGCCACAGCAGCAGGGCCGCCGCCATGCCCAGCGACAGCAGGCCGCCGATCAGCAGCACCGCATGGAGCTGGCGCCGCCAGGGCGCCTCGATGCCTTGCAGCGCCCGCCCGACCGCCACCAGCAGGCCGGCATCGGTGCGCAAGCCGGCCGGGCTGACATGGCGGGCGGCGGCCAGGCGCTCGTCCTGGCTGATCTGGGCGCGCATGCGGTGCAGGCTGGCGCTTTGGCCGCTGGCCAGATGGCGGGCCAGGATGGAGTCCGGCATGGCCAGCAGATTGCGGCCGATCCAGCGCTCATCGGGCGGCGTCATGCTGAACAGCAGGCCGCCGGTATGGGCCAGGGCGCTCCAGGTGTCGGGCGAGGGCTGGGCGGTCTCCAGCACCAGGCGGAAGTAGTCCGGATCCAGGCTGGCGGTGACCACGCCCTCGAAACGGCCCTGGGCATCGAACAAGGCCCGCGCCAGCGTCAGCGTGTGCACGCCCATGACGCTGCGAAACGGCGGTGAGACATAGAGCAGCCCGGGGTCGGGCCGCTGTTGCGGCACGCTGAAGTAATCGCGCGAGCGCACATCCAAGCCCAGCAGCTGCGGCACCGAGCTGGCTCGCACCCGCCCCTGGGCATCGACCAGCATCAGCACGCGCACGCCGGGCATGGCCTGGGCCAGGGTCTGCAGCAGCGCGGCGCTGTCCTGCGGCAGCCGCTCGGTGCGCCAGCCCCGGCGCTGCACGGCCACGGTGTCCAGCGCCGCCTTGATCGCCAGCATCTGCTGCGAGACGATGCCGTCCAGCGTCTGCACCAGCACTTGCAGCTTCTCGCTTTCGTGCCGCTGCAGCGCGCTGCGCTCGGCCTGCAGCCACCAGGCCGCGCCAGCCCAGGCCAGACTGGCGGCGGCGAGCAGGGCCAGCCATTGGCGGGCGATGTGGATTGGCGGGCGGAGAGGGGCGAGATCGGTCGAGAGCATGGGCGCGGGTTGGCACAGTAGCCAGGATCTGCGCCGGCATGCTTGATTTACATCAATAGAGGTCTCGACCTTGATGCGCAGCTGAGGGGGAATTGCGGAGGGACCGCGCGGCCGCCTCCATCAGCAGACGCACGCCCAGCGTATTGAGGTGCTTGTCATAGGGACCGACGTCAAAGCTCAGCCCCTGCCGCGCATAGTCTTGCATCAGCAGAGGGGTCGCGTCGACCCACTGCACAGAGAGCGAAGGGGCTTGTGTGATCAAGACCTGCCGCTCTGGGTTTCCGATCGGCCGGCCTGCGTAGATCGCGTCGCGATCGGTGTCCAGCACGATCACCAGGCGCCGCAAGTCCAGTGAGGCGATACGCCGGAAAAACTCGTGCGCCACCGCGTTCTGCCCGGTCAGCTGCGCCGACGCCGGTGCGAGGGGCGGTGCGGCCTTGACAGCAGGGGCCTCAGACGGCGGCCTGGCTTGCTCGAGCGCTTGCTTCCACAGGCGTTGCGGAGTCAGCTTGAGCTGGCTGAACAGATACTGGGCCAGGGCCGAGTGTCGTAACCATTGCTTGAGTCTGCCGGGTGCGGGCTGGGTTTCAATGCGCGGCACCAGTGTGTCGGGATCCAGGCACGGGCCGTGGACATTGCCCGAACCGCACAGCGACTGCCTCAGATCACCCCGCTCCAGCAGCAGTACGAAGTCCCGTATGCCGTAGCGCTGCTGAGCCCAGCGCATGCGCTCGGCATAGTCCAGCAACGCTGAACCGGGCAGGCCCAGCGCATAGACCGGCCGCCCGGCCAGTGCTTGCTCCAATTGCACCCCCGGGCGTTCGGCCGGGGGCAGCATCGAGGCTTCGACAAAGCTGTCGCCTATCAGCGCGACGGCCTCCGTGTCGTGCTTGAAATCGCGATGGGCAATATAGCCGGCGTTGTTGGCAAGATTGCGATACGAGTTGCGCAAATCCCATCCTGTGGCCGAGGTCCATGCATGGCGGGGTGGGTAGTTGAGGATCAATGGGTCGAGGTGGTAGCCGGTCAGCGTCGCGCTGGAGACGGGCAGCAGGCGCAACAGCAGCTCGCAGCTCAGCAGCAGCGCGCCCAGGCCCAGCAGGATGAAAGCGAGAGCGCGGGCTGCCATCTCAGAAATTGAAGTAGATGAATGCGCTGACCGAGCTGCGTGCGGTGTTCAGTAGCACCAGCAGGGCGATGGCGCCGATCGCTGCGCCCGCGAGCAGGGCGCGTGCCGCAACGCGCTGCTGGCACAGCGTGATCAGCCGCTGGCCGATGCTGTTGCTGTTCGGCGCGAGGAAAGCGATGGCTGCAAGCACCGCGCACCAGGTCCAGCCGGCCTGTAGCTGCAGGCCGGCCTCCCACAGCAGGCGGTGCAGGCCGGGACTCGAGGGATTGAGCATGGCTTCGATCATGCGGAGCGCGCCGTCCAGCGTCGTTGCACGGAAGAACACCCAGGCCAAAACCACGGCCAGCATGGTCAGCAGCCAACTGCTCAGCATGTAGGCACGGCTGGCCGCCAGGCGCTGCTTCAGTACCGGGCCACACAGCGCGCTGAAACCATGGTTGAGCATCAGATAGAGCCCATGCAGGCCGCCCCACAGCACGAAGGACCAGCTGGCACCATGCCACAGGCCACCCAGCAGCATGGTGGCGCCAAGATTCAGATAGCGACGCAGCGCGCCCTTTCGGTTGCCGCCCAGCGCGATGTAGAGGTAGTCGCGCAGGAAGTTCGACAGCGAGATATGCCAGCGTCGCCAGAAGTCACTGATATTGCTTGCGCGGTAAGGGGAGTCGAAGTTGAAAGGCAGGCGCACATTGAACAGCAGCGAGATGCCGATTGCCATGTCCGAGTAGCCCGAGAAATCGAAGTAGAGCTGAAAGGTGTAGGCCAGGGCTCCCAACCAGGCCTCGTGGAAGTCGGGGTGCATGCCGGCGTCCGCCGGATTGAAGACGGCATCTGCGTAGGGACTGATGCCATCGGCCAGCACGACTTTTTTTACCAGACCCAGCACGAAGATGGCCAGGCCGGCCGCCAGCATGGCGGGCTGGATGCGGTAGGTGGCCGGATCCCTGAACTGCGGCATCATCTGCGCATGGTGCAGCACGGGGCCAGCGATCAGGTGCGGGAAGTAGGTGACGAACAGTCCGTAGTGACTGAAGCGGTATTCGCGTGTGCCCTTCTGGTAGCTGTCGGCCAGGAAGGCGATCTGGGTGAAGCTGAAGAAAGAGATGCCAATCGGCAGCAGCACCGCGCCGAGCTGCCACTGCGTGCCCAGCACCGCGTTGAGGTTGTCGACGAAGAAGTTGGCGTACTTGTAGTAGGCCAGCAGCAATAAATTGGCACTGACGCCGACGATCAGCAAGATTTTTGCTTGCGGGATCAAGCCATCAGCGCGCTTGGCGGCAATACCCTGGCCGATCCAGAAGTTGCCGACGATGGAGCCGAGCAGCAGCAGCACGTACTCGGGCATCCAGACGCCATAGAACAATAGCGAGGCTGCAAAAAGCCAGCTGGCCGCAGCGCCATGGCTCCAACGCCCGATGACGAAAAATCCGGCCAGCACCAGCGGCAGGTAGAGGGCAACGAAGGCGGCTGTGGTGAAGAGCATCTGCGCGTCGTTGCGTTGCCGCGCTACATCGCCTTGCGCAGATTCGCCGGCGCGATCTTCAGCGCTTCGCGGTACTTGGCGACGGTGCGGCGTGCGACCTGGATGCCTTGCTCTTCGAGCATGTTCGATAGCGCGCTGTCGGACAGCGGCTTGGCTGCGTCCTCAGCGGCGACGAACTGCTTGATCAACGCGCGCACCGCCGTGCTGGAGGCATTGCCGCCGGCCTCGGTGTTCAGACCGGAGCCAAAGAAGTACTTCAGCTCGAAGGTGCCAAAGCGGGTCGCCATGTACTTGGCATTCGTCACCCGCGAGATGGTCGACTCGTGCAGGCCCAGCTCGTCGGCTATTTCTCGGAGCACCAGCGGCTTCATCGCCAGCTCGCCGTGGGTGAAGAAGCCTTTTTGCCGCTCGACGATGGCCTGTGAGACACGCAGGATGGTGTCGAAGCGCTGCTGGATGTTCTTGATGAACCAGCGCGCCTCCTGCAGCTGGGCGCCCAGCGGCGAGTTGCTGACGCCGCCGCGGGTGGCGCGCAGCGCCTGGGCATAGAGCTCGTTGATGCGCAGCTTGGGCGCCACCTCGGGGTTCAGCATCACGCGGAACTCGCGGCCGACCTTGTGAACGATCACGTCCGGGATCACCGCCTGGGCCTGGCCGCGGGCAAACTGGCGGCCGGGCTTGGGTTCGAGGCTGGTGATCAGCGTCTGGGCCTCGCGCAGCAAGGCCTCGTCGGCGCCGGTCAGCGCCATCAGCTTCTTCAGATCGCGCTTGGCCAGCAGTTCCAGATGTTGCTTGCACACCAGGATGGCCACCACCTGGGCCTCGCTGCGCGGCTGGGCGCGCAGCTGCAGGATCAGGCACTCGGGCAGGTCGCGGGCGCCGACGCCCAGCGGTTCCAGGCTTTGCAGCCAGTTGAGGGCGCAGCGCAGCCGGTCGAGCAACTCGTCACGCGCCTCTGGATCCGCCTCGCCGGCCAACGATTCAACCAGCTCTTCGAGGCTGTCCTCCAGATAGCCGTCCTCGTTGAGCGACTCGATCAGCACATAGAGCGCGGCGCGATCCTCTGGGCTCAGCATCATGCCGGCCAGCTGCTGGTTCAGGTGCTCCTGCAGGCTCAGGCCCGGCGAGTCTTGCTCGGGTCGCTCGCCGTCTTCGTCGCCGCTGCCGGAGCCGCTATTGCTGGGCAGCTCGCGGATGCCGTCGAAATCATCTCGCTCGGTGCCGTTTTCCCAGTCCTCGCGCTCGGTGGCGCCGAAGTCCTCGGCCTGGATCTCGGGCGTGGTCTCGGGCTCGCCGGCGCCGCTGTCGGCGCCGATCTCGTCCTGCGCCTTGCGGATCTCTGGCAGCTCGGCAGCGGCCGGTGCGTCGGGGAATTCCTCCTCCGTTTCGAGCAGCGGGTTCTGCGCCAGCATCTGCTCGACTTCCTGGTTCAGCTCCAGAGTGGACAACTGCAGCAGGCGAATCGATTGCTGCAGCTGGGGTGTGAGCGCCAGATGCTGGCTGAGGCGGACCTGTAAGCTTTGCTTCATGGGCTTACATTCGGAAATGTTCGCCCAGATAGACCTTGCGCACGTCGGCGTTGTCGACGATCTCGTGCGGCGTGCCCTCGGCCAGCACCGTGCCCTCGCTGATGATGTAGGCGCGGTCGCAGATGCCCAGGGTCTCGCGCACATTGTGGTCGGTGATCAGCACACCGATGCCGCGGCTCTTCAGGAAGCGGATGATGCGCTGGATCTCCAGCACCGCGATCGGATCGACGCCGGCGAAGGGTTCGTCCAGCAGGATGAAACGGGGCTGGGTGGCCAGCGCGCGGGCGATCTCGACACGGCGGCGCTCGCCGCCGGAGAGCGCCGGCGCCGGGCTGTCGCGCAGCTTCTCGATGCTCAGCTCGTCCAGCAGCTTCTCCAGCGCCTCGTTGATGCGGGCGCTCGACCAGGCGCGGCCGTTCTCGTCCTGCTGCAATTCCAGCACCGCGCGGATGTTCTCCTCGACCGTCAGCTTGCGGAAGATCGAGGCCTCCTGCGGCAGATAGGACAGGCCCAGGCGCGAGCGCTGGTGAATGGGCAGGCGCTGCACGGCCTGGCCGTCGATGCGGATCTCGCCTGCATCGGCGCGCACCAGGCCGACGATCATGTAGAAGCTGGTGGTCTTGCCGGCGCCGTTGGGGCCGAGCAGGCCGACCACCTCGCCGCTGTGCACATCGAGATGGACGTTCTTGACCACCTTGCGCACACCATAGCTTTTCTGCAGGCCCTCGGCCTCCAGGCGGCTGAGGGCGGCGCTGGGTTCCGGGGGGGCGGCCGTCATGAAGGCTTGCGCGGCTGTTGCAAGCCCGGGCTGGTCTGCAGCGGCAGGGCCGGCTCGGAGGCGGCCGGCTCGGAGGCCGCCGCCGCGCGTGGCATCAGCACCATGCGGCCACGGCCGGCCGGATGGGGCGAGGCCTGCCCGCCCTCGATGCTGAAGACCTCAGAGCGGTTGTCGTAATGGATCACCGCACCGACCACCTCGTCCGCCACGGTGGCGCCGCGCATGCGCCGCACCACCGCATTGCCGACGAAGCGCACGGTGTCCGAGCGGCTGTCGTACTCGACCTGGTCGGCCGAGCCCTCGACCGCCTCGCCCGGCACATCGCGGGCCTGGCGGAAGGTCACCGGCTTGCCGGCCTCGCCGCTGGCATAGGCCTGTTGGTAGCCGTCACTGGTCTCGCGCACATCCATGCGGGCCGCGCGCATCACCATGCTGCCCTTGCTGAGCACGACATTGCCGCTGAACTCGGTGCGCTGCTTGACAAAGTCGACCCCGCCGCGGTCGTAGTCGATATTGATCGGCTTGTTGCGGTCGGCCTTTTCGGCCTGTGCGGAGCCCGCCCAGCCGCCGGCGGCCAGCGCCAGGGCAAGCAGCATCAATCGGAGAGGGGCAGGTCTGTTGTTCATGGCGGCACAGTTCTTGCAGACCATTCTAGCCCCGGATTGGGGCCTGGGCGGGCTCAGGCCTTGCCGCTGCGCAGGCGCTGGATCAGGAAGTCGACCGTGGCCAACGCGCGCTGACCCGATTCGATTTCGCTGACACGCTGGCCGGCAGAGGCCAGCGCCGGCGAGGTCCAGAAGCGGCCGCCGACGCCCAGGGCCGGCACGCCGTCGATGCGGTAGGCCTCGCTGAGCTTCTCGGTCTGGGTGCATTTGGTCTGCACGCCACAGGAGTGGTAGGCCTGGGTGAACTTGTCCGCCTCAAGGCCCAGCGGCGTCAGGAATTCGGTCCTGGCCTTGACGCTGTCGAGGGCCTTGCCCTCGCGATGCATCGCGGCAAAGACGCGGGCGCGCACGTCTTTTTCCTTGCCCAGCGCTTCGAGCGCGTAGAACAGGCGCTGGTGCAGCTTTACATTGGCGCGGAAAGCCACATGCACATGGCGGAAGCTGACGTCTGCGGGCANTCGAGCGCGTAGAACAGGCGCTGGTGCAGCTTTACATTGGCGCGGAAAGCCACATGCACATGGCGGAAGCTGACGTCTGCGGGCAACTGCTTGACCCAGTCGGCAACCACCGGCTCGAAGGCATTGCAGTGCGGGCAGCCATACCAGAAGAATTCCACCACCTCGATCTTGCCCGGCGTTCCCGCCAGCGGCTGCGCCAGACGCTGGTAATGCTTGCCCTCTTGCGGGCCGCCCTGGGCCAGACTCAGGCCCGGCACAGCCAGGGCCAGACCGGACAAGCCCAGCTGGGCAGAAAAATCACGACGCTTCATCCTGAAATCCTTTGCGAGGCAGCAGTAACAGATAACGCCCGCATCCTAAGCGAGTTGACCGGTCAGCGCTGGACGCGCACCAGATTGGCCTCGATACCGGCGGACTCAACCTTGCGCTGCAGGCCTTCGGCCTCGTCGCGGCCGTCCATCGGCCCGATGCGCACGCGGAACACCACGCGGCCCGACTGCTCGCGCTCGTAGACCTTGGCGCTGAAACCCTGCATCGCCAGCTTGGCGCGCTGCTGCTCGGCATCGTCGGAGCGGGTGTAAGCGCCGGCCTGGACGAAGTAGAGGTAGGCATCCGCAGCACTCGCCGCCTTGGCGGGCGCCGTGGCGGGTGTGGCGGCCGGCGCGGTCGCGACGGGCTTGGCGCTGGC
>NZ_JAQOWX010000128.1:0-15240 GCF_028462495.1 Paucibacter sp. XJ19-41 | reverse complement strand
CGCCGACCACCAGCAGGCTGCGCGCATCCGGCCGGGCCAGCCGCGCCGCTGCCAGCGCCGAGGCGGCTGCGGTGCGTCGCGAGGTGATCTCGTCGCCAGCCATGCTGGCCAGCGGCTGGCCGGTGGTGGCGTCATACAGCAGATAGCTGGAGAACAGGCCAGGCAGACCCAGTGCCGTGTTGCCCGGCGCGATATTGACGGTTTTGATGCCCAGGTAGCGGCCCGGCAGCCAGGCCGGCATGATCAGCGTGGTCAGCAAGCCCTGACCCTGCTCACCGGCGATGCTGTGCACATGGCGGGGTGGCACCTCGCAGCCGCTGATGAAGAGGCGCTCCAGCGCGGCGATCAGCGGCGCAAAGGCCAGGGCGCGGCGGGTGGCATGGTCGTCAAAGGTCTGGATCATCATCGTCCTGCGGTTGCCGGCGCATTCTCGCCCCGGCCCCGCCTGAATTTGTCAGCAGCNGGCATGGTCGTCAAAGGTCTGGATCATCATCGTCCTGCGGTTGCCGGCGCATTCTCGCCCCGGCCCCGCCTGAATTTGTCAGCAGCCCGGCCTCAGCGCGAAGCGCCGGGCGCTGGGCGGCACATGGCCCATTCGTCCGGCTCTACACCGCACAGCGCGCTCAGGTCCGCATCGGCGGGCTCGAAGCCCAGGCGCTGTAGCAGGCGCAGCGAGCGGACATTGGGTTTCTTCAGCACGGCCGTCAGCAGTCGCACCCGGTAATGCCCGGCCAGTTCATCGAGCATCAGGCTGACCGCCGCATGGGCCAATCCACGGCCCCAGAAGCGGCTGGCCATTTCATAGGCGATGGCGGCGCGGCCATCGGGGTAGACGGTGGCCTGCACATAGCCGGCCAGCTCCTCGCTGGGCCGCAGCCGTATCACCCAGTTGAGCCACAACTGCTGGCCGTCCGCCGACTGCCGGCTCTCCAGCCAGGCAAAGCGCTCGCTCAGCCAGGCCAGCGAGCTTGGCGGCGCATTCTCATGCGCGTAGATGGCCGGGTCGCAGAGCAGCGCAAACATCTCGGGCGCATGGGCCCGGACTTGCGGCTCCAGGCGCAGCAGTTCGGTTTCGAGGGTTCGCATCGGCTCAGAACAGCTGCTGACCACGGCCATAGGGGGCCGAGCGGCGCCCCATCACCCAGTCGCCGATCAGGCGGTAATAGCCCTCGGTCACCTGGGTGTAGCGGCGGCTGCCATCGGTAGCCTGCGTGAACTCCCACATGCCGTGGTCGGTGTCGGGGAAGAGATAGAGATGGATGGTCTTGCCCTCGCGCTTGAGCCGGCTCAGGCGCTCGCGTGTCACCTCGCCGGGAGCCTCACGGTCGGCCCCGGCCATGATCCACAGCAGCGGCGCCTGCAGCGCACGCAGCTCGCGCATCGCGTCGTAATGCCAGATCAGGCCCAGATTGTCGTGCAGGGCCGGGCCGAGCCGGCGCAGCGTCGCCTCGTCGCTGGCCAGCAGCGCGCCGGTGAATTCGCCCTTGATCTGGGCCAGCCAGGGCTCCTTCGCATAGCGCCGCTTCAAGGTCGCCAGCCGCTGATAGCCACTGCTGAAGTGCGAGGCCACCAGCGCCCCGGTGGCCTCGGTCAGCTCGCGCGCCTTGGCCAGCGTGGCCGGGCCATAGCCGGCTTCGCGCAGCTCGGCCATCACCTGGTCGCGGTCCTCCTCCAGCGGCGACAGCATCAGGCCGAAACCCACCACCACATAGTCGGCACCGCTGCGCCGCGCGGCCAGCGGCGCGACCCAGCCGCCCTGGCTGAAGCCGGCATAGCCGAAGCGGCCATACCGTCCCGCCGCGAGCCGGCGCGCCTCGGCCGCGGCGGCCATCGCGTCCTCGGCCAGCAGCTCGAAGTTCTGCGTGTACTGACCCTCGGAGCTGCCGGTGCCGCGCTTGTCGTAGACGAACACCGACATGCCTTGCGAGGCCAGCAGATAGGGATAGGCCGAGCCTAAAGCGGCCGTTTTCTCCGAACCATGCACATGGACGGTCAGCGGCGGTCGCGTCGTGGCGGCGTCGGGCGGCTCGATCAGCATGCCGGCGAGCTCGCTGCCCTGGCTCTTGAAGCGCAGCGCCGTCTGGCGGTAGTCGATACGCGGCCAGGTCTGCCAGTCCTCGGCGCCGCTGCCGCCGCTACGCACCTGCAGCCCCTCGGCCGTGCAGCGCAGCAGCGCGTCCGCCGCGCCAACGCCGCCCCGGCGGCCGTCGACAAAGACATAGCGCTGCGCCGTCGCGCCCTGCGGCGTGTCGGTGACGACGACGCGCTCGTGCGTCGCTTCACCATAGATGCCGGCCGGGCAGGCGGCCAGCGCCTTCGTGCTGGACAAGGCGGCGAGGCTGGTCAGCAGCAGCAGGGCGGCGGCGGAGGTCGTCATGGCTAAGGCGGTGGTCAATGCGGGAGGCCAGTGTGGCTGGCTCGTGCCGGCCGGTGGGCATCGGTGCGATGAAGTGCGGTGCCCTGGTGATGAATCGCGGGCGCGCCCGCCTTGCCTATCAATCGACCGAGAACTCCGCGACGAAATCGGCGGCACTCTGGGCCGCTGCAGCGATGCTGCGTGCGTGAGCGATCGCCCCCTTCGCCGTGGCCTTGGCCTGCGTCTCGAAACCGTGATCGCCGCCTATCACCGCGACACGCGCCATGCCGCCGGTATTGGAGGCCGCAAAGCGGTACAAGAAGGCTGGCGCGCACAGCGGATCGCGGTCCCCGGCGATGAAGCTCATCGGCCGCGACTCCTCGGCCAGGCCCGGATAGTTGGCCTCGGCCACCCCGCGTGGCATGGCCTCGTCCTTGGCCTGGCGGCTGCAGATAGGCGTCAGGAAGAGTCCGCTGCGCAGAGTCGGGTCGGCCCGGAAGGTGCGCCAGGCCACCACCGAGCCCATCGACTTGCCGCCGACCGAGATCCGGCCCTTGTCGACGCGGGCATCGGCTCGCGCCAGCGCGAGCACGCTGGCCATGTCCTCCAACTCAAGACTCAGATCCTCGGAAGGCCGGCCGGGCTTGCCGTCGGAGGGGCTGAAGTAGGCCCAGTTGAAACGGTAGACCGCGATGCCGGCCACGTTCAGGCGGCGCGCGCTTTGCTCCAGGACGGGCAGGGCCATGTGCTAGCCGGGGCCGCTTGCGAGCACCACGGCAGGGAACGGCCCTGCGCCGGCAGGGAAATCGGCCTGGACCTGCAGCGTGGCACCGCGTGGCGTGCGTGCCGTCTGTGTTTGTGCATTGGTGGACAAGGTGATGCTCAGCATCAGGGCAAAGCCTGTGGCGAATCGACGCGTCTTCATGGGTGGGCTGCTTGAGAAGGTGTCATTGACAGGCGAGGACCTGAGGCAGGAGCGCGTGCTCTGTTCGCTTGGCTGTGTCGGAGCTTTGCTCATAGATCTCTTGAAACCGCGGCCACGAACTCGGTCTTCGCCTGGGTGTACAGCTCCCTATCCTCCGCATGCTGCAGCGCCAGCCTGCTCTTCAGCGCGAGGTAGCGATCCGCGAGCTTCGGGTCGGCCCGCAGCGCATCCCGAAAGCGCAGGCGCTGGCGCCAGACGGCTTCGCCGAGGACCACGAGATGCAGGTGATGGGTTCGGCGGCCCTGCGCATGCCGCATCAGCCAGCGGCGATCCGACAGCGTGGCGTTGAACTCGGCCGAGGTCGTGTAGCCGCTGCGGGTCAGCGGATCGACGAGCGAGTCGGCCACGGCCATCGACGCCACACCGGCCAGGATGTCGATGATGGGTTTGGCGGTCATGCCCTCCACGGCGGTGCTGCCGAAGTGCTGCACATCGAGTAGCAGACCAGGAAACAAGGCCATCAGTCGCTGCCGCTCGGTCTCGAAAAGCACGGGCCAGTTTCGGTCGTAGGGCCGCAGGCTCACCGCTTCATCGATGGCCTGTTGCAGCGATTCATCGTCGGTCATGGCCCCCCTGAAGCGGCGCGGTGAGCCGGGGTGGGTTTGCGGCAAGTAGCAAGGACTCACGCCAAACGTCAACATTGAGACAATATTCCCCCGGCGCGATGTCAAGCAGATCTCGGTTAGGCAATAACTCGGTCGCGCATGGTGTGTCGTCGAGTAGCTTTAGCTGACCCACCATCCTCTTGGTCCCTTCCGGGCGCTTCGCTAGCTCAGCAAAGATGAGTTCGGCCAAAGCAGCATCGGCAATGCGGTAGGACAACGCTTCAAGAAGAAAGCGAATCGCGAGGTCTCCTTTCTGCGCAGCAGTTATAGAGGAGATGATCTGCCCGACGTCGTAAACCAGCGATGTCACCGGGTATCGATACCGAGACGCATCAAAGGACGGCGTGCCCTGGGTGGTGTTGACGTAGTAGACATTCAACGAGAACCACATTGAACGGTAAGCCGACAAGGCATTGACCGGTGGAGGGATGGAAGGCGTACTTTTTGGGATGGACTGTCCCGCCGCAACAGGGGGCAG
Source organism: Paucibacter sp. XJ19-41 (assembly GCF_028462495.1). NCBI lineage: Bacteria > Pseudomonadati > Pseudomonadota > Betaproteobacteria > Burkholderiales > Sphaerotilaceae > Roseateles > Paucibacter sp. XJ19-41. The sequence continues at coordinate 10,816 of NZ_JAQOWX010000128.1, read as the reverse complement.
AACAAGTGCCACGCATACGACCGCACAGCGCGTTGCCTTGAACACACCGATAGCCCTAGAAGCCAACACAAACAACCGACATCGGTTCTAAGTCAATGGCGGAGTAGAAGGACTCCAAATCAGAAGCGCCCGTCACCGCGCAACCCGCACTACAGGTAGCGGTTGGTCCCTTGCTGTTTTTGCCGCAGTTGTGGGTTTGAAAACCTCCTGACCGACCTGCAGGCATGCCGCCAATCGGCGTCAAGTCCCTACGGTTGAGATCTGTGCGTCTCGGTGCTTTGGGTGCACCACCGATTGCGTAGCACTTGCCAGGAGGGATCGGTCCCTTACCTTCGCGAGTCATGCATGTCGGATCGTTCATGCACGCGCCACCTCCAGACCCCCAATTTTCGCTTCGATAGGTCGGGTTGCCCGCAGTTTCCGGGTGACAGACCATCTCGCCAAAGCTCACGCTGTAATAACAGACATAAAGACCTGTCGGATCGACGCGGCTGACCGGATTCCCACCGACATATGCATACGTATTGATCCCCCCATCAAGCCCAATCGGGTCGCTTTGCACGTAGCGCGCCGCTGCGGTGCCGGCGAAACAGATACAGAGAAGCGCCAGCGCGCCGGCCTTCACGAATGCTGGTGTAGTCATCTGTCTTCTCCCTTTATGGTTGCTGGAGTGATTTGGCGCGAATCACTCTTTGCCGATAGTCCTGCTCTGATGTCAGATCCCGTGGTCGCCAGCCCAGCGCATAGGCCTGGTGCAAGAGCGTATTCATGCGCTCCTCGTACATGCTGAACAGGGCGCGCTTCTCCGTCGGGATGTCGTTGGGTGTCGGGTACTTGCTCGTGAAGTCCTGCTTCCACTTCGCGAAGTAGGCCTGATGCTCGTGGAGGAGGAGCGAAACGTCCTTCGAGCTGTGTTCCAACGCAAGCTTGGCCATCGCAATGCGCTGGTCTTGCAGGCCTTGCGTGTCGTAGAACTCCAGCAGCGTGCTGACCATGACGATCACGGTCTCTTTCTTGGTCAGCGGGCGCATATAGATGCCCGAGGCGATCGCTTCATCGGTCATCGGAAACTGCTGCCGCATCCATTCGTCGCGCGTGAAGCCTGCGCTACTCGTCGTTTCGAGATTGAAGAGCTTGCCCTTGTCGTCTCTGTATTTGACAAAGAGGTGATTGGGTGCGGCGGCCGCCGTCACATCGATGCCAAGCTTCTGTCCAAGAATGATGAACAGCAGCGGCATCGAGACGCAGTTGCCTTTGCGCGTCGCGAGGTAGGTCGTCAAGAGCTTGTTGCGGACGTTCGTGCCAAGGGGATCGTCCAGGTCGTACGTGAATGGCCGATTGCCATTCCAGGGGCTTGCCTTGTACATGTGGAAGCGCAGCGCATCCATGGTGAGGCGCTTGGACGCCCCCGCCGGCAGCATGGACCTCAGCTCACGGACCATTCCATCAAGTTGTACCTGCGTTCGCTCAAGGTCAGTACTTGAATCGATCATGCGGTCGATCATCAGCTTTGCCCGAGCGAGATCGATGTCGGCGTCTGGTGATTGAAGAATTTGTCGAACTGTCGCCAGGTCGTCGCTACCGGTAGATCGCGGCAAGGGCTGTGTCTGGGTACCAGCGGACATCGCTGGTGCGCCCCATGCGACGGCCAGGACCACAACCAGGCACGCAGTGCTGGCCAGCCTGCAGATCAAGAGAATGCACGGAGAAATCGGGCAGCGGTTCATTCTTGGTTTGCGTAGCTGTTGATATCAACCCGCGCCTCCCTTGTGCGCGAGTCGTTCTTGCTGGCCGGTGGCAAGATAGCACGGGCTCGCCGCGTACTCAAGAAGCACCTCCCGGGAATCGGCCGCACTCATTGATGCCATTCCCATTGCCTCTGCGCCAGCATGGCCCACAGAAAGCCCTCGCCGAACAGCCCGCTTTCGGCCGGCCGCTGCGGCTTCATCTGGCGCAGCTGGCGGATGCGAAACAATGTGCTGCCTTCCCAGATCTCGCGCAGCGCTGGCTCGCTATAGCCGAGCCCGCCGCCCAGGCTGCGGCGCTCATAGACCTCGGCATCCGACAGGCCGCTGCCGCCCTCGGGCCGGAAACACACCATGCCGAAGTGCCCGCCCGGCTTCAGGGCTGCGGCGACCAGCTGCAGATAGCTGTCCCGGCGGTGCGGCGGCAGGTGATGGAACAGGCCCGAGTCATAGACCAGGTCGTAGGCACCGGTTGCCAGCGCGAGATCGAAGACCGATGCCTGCTGCAGCCGCAGGCTGACACCGGCTTCGCTTGCGCGCTGCGTGGCCCAGGAAATCGCCGCCTGCGAATAATCGACCGCTGTGACCTCGGCGAAACCCGAGCGCGCCAGCAAGACGGCATTGCGCCCGTTGCCGCAACCCAGATCGAGTGCCGTGCCGTGCGGCGCGATCAGGCCGTCCGCGAGCCATTCATGCAGACACTCGTCCGGCGCACTGCCGAAGAAGGGCACCGGCCTGGCCCGGTCGGCGTAGAAGCCGTCCCACCAGGCGCTGTGCCGGTCGGCCAGCAGCGCGTCTAAGGCGGCGAGGTCTTGAGGGGGGTAAGGCTTCATGCTGTGGCTCAGGGCTTGGCGAACAGGGTCTCGACGAGGAAATCAGTGCATCAGGTCAAGGCGCTGCCTGGTGCCGTCCTGTTCAAAGACCATTCGTTTGATCGTCCATTGCCCCAGGTCTTGCACGGCCTCGACGTAGGCGGTTCCCTTGCCCTTGGGTCCCTCCACGGCGAACGACAGGCTGGCACTGCCTTGCGGGCCGGAGGTCTGCATTTGTCCCGTCGGCATGCCGGTCGACATCGGTGTGCCGATCATTTGGGTCACTTGCTCGCTCGATTGAAGCTTTGCAAGCGATAGCTTGAATACGTCCGAATCCTTGAACGCTGCCGAAATTCCAAAGAACAGCGCAACAGCCAGGGCAGCGAATCCGAGCCAGGCGATGACCCCCCATTGAGCCCAGCGCCTCTGCACAGCGCGGAACTGTTCCGCGCTGTCCCAGCGCTTGTTTCGCCAGGCCCATGCACTGCCCTTGACGCCGAGGACGAAGATCATCGCGAAGTTCACCAGCGGGACGAACATCAGGAAGGCGATAAAGGTGTTGTTGCCGATGCCCCAGATCCAGCTGAGCAGAAACGCACCCCAGTTCCAGCGATCAAGATCGGCCGGAACCGTCGCCGCTGCACCCTGGCCTGAATTGTTTTTCTCCATCTCGACGTATCCCTTTGGCGTTGAATGGTGGTGGCGGCTCTTTGGTCGCAAATCGCTTGCCCCGGGGGCTTCCGACGGCTGCGCAACTGTATCGATCGATCGCCTTGGCGCGGGCCCGAACAGAACTACCGGCGCCTATCGAAAGGCACTGAAAGATCGGCGAGTCGGCACCCGGTGATTTTCGCGGCTGGGTGATCAGGAATCCCTAGGGTATGTGCTTGCTCCCCCATTGGTGGGGCTCGGTGCTCGGCTCTGCAGGCGGCAGCAGCATATGACGCTCGGGCTCTACGCGCTGACAGTTCGGCTCTGCCCCAGGTCAGCCATTTCCCGCGTCTTCGCCTTCGGCGAGCCATTGCTCGGCACGCAATTGTTCTATGGCTGCGGCCATGCGCGACTGATAGGACGACTGCTGCTCTGGCGTCTGTCCTTGGTTCAACTCGAAGATGAACTGCGCGATCACAAAGGCGATGGCGTGAATGGCGTCATGCCGTGACAGCCCCTCGGATTGAAGTCGAGCTACCGCCCGCTTGCTCGGGCCGTAGCCGCTGGCGATCTGGTTTTCCACGACGACATGCATCGCCGCATGCAGCTTCATGCCCGGGACCTTCGCCCGCGCCGATATGTGTTGGTTCAGTACCAAGCGGATGCGATCCACCTCCGGCATGGCAAGCCATGTGCCGGGGTCGGGCGTCTCGTCGGGGTTGTAGAAAGTGCGGGCCATCGATCTGATCCTGATTGCCTGGTCAATCCCATGCTGCAGTCTGTCGCAGGGCTCAGACGGCCTGCAGCAGCCGCTCGCGCCACTGCCATTCCAGCCTCGCCAGGCCGGCCACAAAAACGGCCTCGCCGACCAGATGGGCGAGGCCGAATATCGACGCCGTTCCCGCAAAGCTTGCCGCCATGCCGAGGCAGACGGCCGCCCAGACGCTGTTGGCGATCACCAGCAGGGTGATCAGCAGCCGGGGCCGGCTGGCCCGCATGGCAAGGCAGAAGGAGTAGGCGGCGTAGAGCAGGTTGACGACGCCGATCAGCTGCAGCAGGTTTTGCGGCAGGGCGTGCAGCTGGGCGAGCGCGGGGCTCAGCAGCAGGCACAGGCTGCCGGCCAGCGCGGCGGCGGAGCCATCGATCCACAGCAACTTGGGGATGAGCCGGTCCATAGGGCTGGCGTGGTCGGTGGCGGGCGTTCAGCGCGCGGATCGCGCCGATGCGTTCAGGAACTGGTAGACCCTGGGCGTCCGCTGCCGCCAGATCCCGCTGGCGAGATCGCCGAAATACTGCTGGCAGTAGTTGTGCATGATTGACTTTTCGATGGCAGGGTCCATGCCGACGAAGGGCGTGACCAGCTTGTTTTCGTAGCCCTGCTTGAGCATTTGCTCGAACTGCTGGCGCAGCTGCGGGCTGGCGCGCTCCATGGCCTGAAAGCCCTGCTCGGCATGACGGATCTCCTGCGCATCGATGCGGCGCCACTTTTCGAGATCGCGCTCGATGGCCGGGCCCAGTTCAGGGAAACGGGCCGAGCACTCCCGCCGCATGCGTTCCGAGATACCGATGGTCATCTTGTAGATGCCGATCGCCTCTCCCGGCGTGTCCGCGTCCGCATAGGGGAGCGGCTGCGCAAGGCTGCGGGACGGAGCGATCAGTATCAGGATGGTCGAGCAGAGCAGGACAAGGGTTTTCATGGGTGCTGGAATGGCAGGCGGGGCTCGATGGTCGGGTTGCTTGTTCAGGGGGCTGGCTGCAGCGGCAAACTCATCACCACACTCAATCCTCCGCCCTGGCGATTGCTCAGCGCGATGCGCCCGCCGTGGGCCTCGGCGATCTCGCGGGCCAGGGCCAGGCCCAGGCCGGAGCCGCTGCGCTTGGTCGAGTAGAAGGGCAAGAGGGCCTGGCTCAGCACGGTCTCGCTCATGCCGGGGCCGCCATCGGAGACGGTCAGGCGCAAGTCCTGACCCTCGTGGGCAACGCCCAGCGTGATGGCCTCGGGCGGGCCGCCGGCCTCGTGGGCGTTCTTCAGCAGATTGATCAGGGCCTGCTCGATCTGCGCCGCGTCGAAATGGCCGGGGCGCTGTGGCAGCGCGCCGTCCAGGCGGAAGCTGTAGTGCGCCCCCAGGCGATCCAGCAGGGTGGCCCAGTCGACCTCGGCGGGCTGCGGCGCCGGCAGCTTGGCGAAGCGGGCATAGCCATCGAGGAACTGGTGCAGATGGCGGGCGCGGTCGCCGATGCTGGCGAACACGCCGGGCAGGCGGGCCAGGTGCTCGGTGCCGCCGCGGCGCGCCAGTTCGGCGCCGCTATGAGCCAGCGAGGAGATTGGCGCCAGCGAGTTGTTCAGCTCGTGGCTGATCACCCGTATCACCCGTTTCCAGCTCGCCACCTCCTGGCGCGACAGCTCGCGGGTCATGCGGCGCAGCAGGCGCAGGCGGTGCGGCCGGCCCTGCAGGCGGAACTCGCGCTGCGACAGGTGGAAGCTCTCCTCGGCGCCGTCCAGCTCCAGGCTGAACAGGCCGTCCTGCTGGGTCTGCATGGCCTCGCGCAGCGCGGCCGGCGCCTCGACCAGCAGCGCGCTGAAGTCCGCGCCCTGGATGCTGCGGCCTTCGGCCAGCAGCTGGCGGGCGGCGATATTGGCATAGACCACACGCTCGCCGGCATCGCTGAGCACCAGCGCGACGGGGGTGTTCTGCACCACCGTGTCCAGCAGCAGCTCGCGCTGGGCCAGATGCTGGCGCTGCTCGCGCAGCGCGTGGCCCAGTTCCTGGTGCAGGCGCATCAGCGCCTGCATCTCGGCGCTGGCGCCGGGCGCATCGGCGGCGATCGAGCTACCGAACTCGCCGTCGCGGTAGCTCAGCACCGCGCCCTCGAGCGCTCGCAGCAGGCGCGCCAGCGGTGCGCTGAGCCCATGGGCGATCAACCAGGCCAGCGGCAGCAGCATCAGGCCGGTCAGCGCCAGCGCGGCTGGCGCGCTCAGCGCGGGCTGGCCCAGCAGGGCCAGCAGCTGCGGCAGCGGCCAGACGCTCAGGCCGGCATGCAGGGCCAGCGTGCCCAGGCCCGTGGCGACCAGGCCCAGCGTCAGCCGCATGGCCAGGGTGTTCAGCCGCGTCATTTCAGCCACATCAGGGCGCGTCCATGCCGTAGCGCTCCATGCGCCGGTACAGGGCCTGGCGCGAGAGACCCAGCGCCTGGGCCGCGCGGCTGACCACACCGCCGGCGCTGTTCAGCGCGGCCTGCACGGCCTCGCGGCTGGGCTCGTCCAGATTGCGGTGCGCTGCGGGCGCCGGCAGGGCCAGCAGCTCCGGCCCTATGGTCTGCCCGCCGGCCAGCAGGGCGGCCCGCTCGATGACATTCTTCAGCTCGCGCACATTGCCGGGCCAGGCATGGGCCAGCAGCGCGGCGCGGGCGCCGTCGCTGAGCGTGGCGCGCCCGGCCAGAAAATGCTCGGCCAGCGGCAGGATGTCATCGCCGCGCTCGGCCAGGGCCGGCAGCGCGATCTCGATGACATTGAGCCGGTAGTACAGATCCTCGCGGAAGCTGCCGGCGCGCACCATCGCGCGCAGATCGGCATTGGTGGCGCTGAGCACGCGCACCTTGACCTCGCGCGTGCGGCTCGATCCGAGGCGCTCGAAGCGGCCGGTCTCGAGCACGCGCAGAAGCTTGACCTGGCCGGCCAGCGGCAGGTTGCCGATCTCGTCGAGAAACAGCGTGCCGCCGTCGGCCGCTTCGAAGCGGCCCTCGCGCGCCCGGGTCGAGCCGGTGAAAGCGCCGCTCTCGGAGCCGAACAGCTCGGCCTCGATCAGCTCGCCGGGCAGGGCGCCGCAGTTGACCGCGACAAAGGGCGCGCCTGTCTGGCCCGAGTTCGCATGCACGATGGCGGCGACCCGCTCCTTGCCGCTGCCATTGGGGCCGGTGATCAGCACCGGCGCCGCCGAGCGGGCCACCTGGCAGGCCAGCTCCAGGCAGCGCAGCATCGCATCGGACGCGAACACCAGGCCGTCGAGCCGGTAGCGCCCGGCCAGCGCCTCGTGCCGGCGGCGCCGCTCGCGGCGGCCGCTGTGCAGGGCGCGACTGCTCTCGGCCAGCTCCAGCAGGTTCTCCACCGTGGCCAAGAGCTTGGCGTCGTCCCAGGGCTTGGCCAGGTAGTCGGCGGCCCCGGCCTTGACCAGGGCCACCGCGCTCTCCAGATGGGTCCAGGCGGTCAGCAATATGACCGGCAGGTCGGGCCGGGCCGCACGCAGCGCCTTGAACAAGACCTGACCCTCGAGCCCGGAGGTGGTGTCGGCCTGGAAGTTCATGTCCTGTATCACCAGGTCCACGTCCTCGCGTTCGAGCAGGGCCAGGCCCTGGGCCGGGTCCGGCGCCACCAGCGCGCGGATGTCGTGCAGCGAGAGTAGCAGGGCCAGGGCCTCGCCCACGCCGGGGTGGTCATCGATGATCAGAACGGTGCGCATTGGGAGCGGACTTTAATTCAGCCCCCGCATCACCAGCATCGGCGGCAGCGCCGCCGCGCGGCGCGCGGGGCCCAGCACGGCCAGCTGACCCAGGGCCCACAGCAGCAGCGCACCGATGGGCAGGTAGAGCAGCGGCAGGCGCGGCAGCTCGTACTGCGTCATCAGCATCAGATTGATGCCATAGGCCAGCGCCATGCCCAGCGTGATGCCTATGCTGGAGAGCAGGAAGTTCTCGGTCTGGAAGTAGCGCAGGATCTGCGCCCGGCTGGCGCCCAGGGCGCGGCGCGTGCCTATCATGCGGCTGCGCTGCTGCACCCAGAAACTGGCCAGGCCGACGATGCCGAAGGCCGTCACCACCAGCATGGCCGCGCAGACCGCCAGCAGCAGGCCCACCATGAAGCGGTCCTGGCGGTAGTAGTCGGCGCGCAGTTCCTCCAGCAGGCGCTGCTGGCGGAACAAGCGCTTGCCGCCCTGGCTGCTCTGCTCCAGGGCTGCCGCCGCGGCCTTGAGCACGGCCTGGCGGTCTGCGTCCGGGCTTGCCCGCAGCACATAGATGCCGCCGCGGAAGGTGGGCCGGATCGGCAGCACCATGGTGTAGCGCTCGCGCTCATCCGCCAGGCCGGGGTTGGGCGAGGGCAGATGCTCCAGCACACCCACCACGATCTGTGGTGCGGCGCCGTAGACATAGATGGGCTGGCCCAGGGCGGAACGGCCCGGGAACATGCGCTCGGCCAGGGCACGGTTGATGATGACGGCCGGCACCTTGGGCTCCTCGCCGGGCTTGAAGACTTGGGCGCCGTCGGCGTACTCGGCGGGCTCGAAGTCGCGGCCCTCCGCCAGTGTCAGGCCCAGCGTGGGCAGCCAGTTCTCGCTGGCGACATAGCGCCCGACATTGATGTTCTGCTGACGAGGGTCGGGCGTGCTGCCCACGCCCTCGGCCACGCTGTTGCGCCCGAAGGGCAGCTGGGAAACCAGGCTGGCCGCGCGCACGCCGGGCAGGGCGCGTAGCGCTGCCAGATCGGCCTGGGTCTGGGCCTCGGGATTCTGGCTGCGGCTCAGGCCCTCGATCCGCAGCACCACCAGCTCGCGGTCGGCCAGGCCGCTGGGGGCCTGGATCAGCTTCAGGCGTTCGGTGATCACGAACAGGGCGTTGCAGACGATGGCGCAGGTGAGTGCGATCTGGATCACGATCAGGCCCGCGGCGATCTTGTGGCGCTTGAGCGTGGAGAGGATGGGCAGGATGTCCATGGCAAAGTTCCGGTGAGGAGGGCTTACTGGCTCTTGAGCTGCAGGGCGGGCATGACCTGGCAGGCGCGCCAAGCGGGCAGCAGGCCCGCGGCCAGGGCGGCGCCGAGGGCGCTGGCCAGGGTGATGCCGAGCATGGTCCAGTCCAGCTGGGCGAGCTGGGCATGGGCGCTGGGGTTGAGGCGGATCGCGGCCAGCCCGGCCCAGGTCAGCAGCAGGCCCAGCAGGCCGCCCGCCAGGCCCAGCACGCCGGCCTCCACCAGGAACTGGCTGAAGATGTCGCGCCGCGAAGCGCCCAGGGCGCGGCGCACGCCGATCTCGCCGGAGCGGCGCAGGCATTTGGCCAGCAGCAGACCGACGGTATTGCTGAGGCAGACCAGCAGGAAGCCGAAGCCCAGCCAGAGCTGCAGGCGCACATCGCTGGGCACGACCTGGCGCTGGCTGAGCCAGTCCGGCACCGTGCTCAGGCGGCCGATGGCCGGGTGTTCGAAGCGCCCCGCGCGATGCTGCTCGGCCGCGTAGTGGTTCAGATAGCTCTGGTACTGGGGCAGGGCGGCCGGGCTCTCCAGCTCCACCCAGTACTGCAGCCATGCGCAGGGCGCATTCAGGGCGCGCGGGTCGCCAACGGGGCCGTCCCAGCAGTTGACATCGCCGGCGCTGGGCAGGTCCAGGTCCAGCGCGGTCTGCAGTGGCGCATAGACCTGGGCCGCATGCTCGTAGGCCCCCATGGTGAGGTCGAAGTAATGCGGTGCCGGGCGCCAGTCGTCCAGCACGCCGATGATCTGCAGGTCCTTGTCACGCAGGCGCAGGGTCTGGCCCAGGGCATCGCTACGGCCGAACAGCTTGAGCGCGAGCTCGCGGCCAATCACGGCCACGCGGGCCTTGCCCTGGTCCTCGGCAGCGCTCCAGCTGCGGCCGTGCAGCAGCGGGGCCTCGAACATGGAGAAGAAGTGGCTGCTGGTCCAGCGCCCGGTCTCCGTGAAGGGCAGTAGCGCGGCAGAGCCGGGGGCGCCCGAGCCTGCAGGGTCGACCGCGATGATGGCGCCGGTCATCATCACCTGGCGCTGGCCGCGCGCTTCACGCAGCAGGGCCTCGGCATCGAATCGGGTGAGCTGCAGCAGATAGCTGGGGTTGGGGCTGCTGCTCTGCTCCAGCGGAGGCCGGGCGTCGATCTGCACATTGAAGAGCCTGGCGCTCTTGTGCGGAATCGGGTCGCCGGACAGGGCCCGGAACAGGGTCAGCGTGGTCATGCAGGCGGCAATGCCCAGGCCGATGGCGATGACCATCAGTGCCGTCAGGGCCCGCGAATTGCGGAAGCTGCTCAGGGCCAGTGCGAGGTAGTAGCTCAACATTCTTGGGGTCCTCAGGGTTCCAGCAGGGCATTGATGGCCGCGAGCTGGGTGTCATCGACGACGCCGGCGGCGCGCTGCAGGCCCAGCCGTGCCAGCACGTACTGGTGGCGCGCCTGCGAGTGGGCGTTCTGCGCCGCAGCCTGGTTCTGGATCGCCAGCAGCAGGTCGGTCATCGAGCGGATGCCCAGGGCCTGGCCGGTCTGGGTCGCGGCCAGTGCCCTGGCGGCGGCGTCGACGGCGGACTGCGTGGCCTCGATCTGGGCGATCGCGGCCAGCACGGCGTCGTACTGCTCCAGGGTTTCGCGTGCCACCTGGCGGCGGCGCTGCTCCAGGGTTTCGCGCGCGGCGTCCCGCTGGTGGGCGGCCTGGCGGCGCAGCGCCTCGGTGCTGCCGCCGGCGAACAGCGGCACATTCAAGGCCACGCCCAGGGTGGTTTCGGTTCGGCCCGGCTGCGCCGCTGCCAGCGGGTCGCGCCACTGGCTCACGCGGCCGCTGTCCAGGCTCAGGCCGACGGTGGGCAGGTGGGCGGCGCGGGCGCCGTCCAGCGCGCTCTC
>NZ_JAQOWX010000127.1:0-15520 GCF_028462495.1 Paucibacter sp. XJ19-41 | reverse complement strand
CCGGCGCCGCACGCGGCAGCAGCAGGTCATCGCGCGGTGCCGGCGGCGCAGCGGCGACAGCGTGACCATTGCCCTTGCCGTGAGCCTGGGCCGCCAGGCGCAGACCGGCCAGCTCCTGCTGCAGGCCCTCGATCTGCTTGCGCGCCTGGGCCGCCTGCTGGGCCGCGAACTGGCGGGCCTTGTCGACCTTGTCGAGCCGTGCCGCCGCAGCCCGCAGCTGGCGAGTGGCCCACCACCAGACCGCGCCCAGCAGCAGCACCGTCCACGCCGCGAACGCGGCACCCGTCATCAACCATTGATTTGCTTGCATGCCGGCTCGCCTCTCTCGGGTTGTCTGCCAGGCCAATGTAGCGCCATGGCGTCAGGCTGGCGATACCTCAAGCCTGGGGGGCATACTGTGGCTGCCATGCCGCGAACGAGCCCCCGCAAAGCCATCAACCTCGCCCTGCAGGGCGGCGGCTCGCATGGCGCCTTCACCTGGGGCGTGCTCGACTGCCTGCTGGCCGACGGCCGGCTGCGCCTGGAGGCGCTCAGCGCCACCAGCGCCGGCAGCCTCAATGCGGTGGCGNGGCGTGCTCGACTGCCTGCTGGCCGACGGCCGGCTGCGCCTGGAGGCGCTCAGCGCCACCAGCGCCGGCAGCCTCAATGCGGTGGCGCTGGCCGATGGCCTGCGGCGCGGCGGTGCCGACGGGGCACGTCAGGCGCTGGAGGATTTGTGGCGCGCCGTCGCGGCGGCCGGGCGGGCGCCGGCGAGCTGGCAGGCGCCGTGGCTGGACGCCTTCATGCATGGCTTGCAGCAGGCCGTGCCGCCCGAGCTTTCGCCCATGCATCAATGGACGGCCGCGCTGACCCAGCTGTTCTCACCCTACCAGCTCAATCCGCTGAACCTGAACCCGCTGCGCGACATCGTCGAAGCCCAGGTCGACTTCGAGGCGCTGCGGCGCGCGCCGCCGCTGAAGCTGTTCCTGAGCGCCACCAATGTCGAGACCGGCAAGATCCGCGTCTTCAGCGGCGCGCAGATCACCCCGGACGCGGTGCTGGCCAGCGCCTGCCTGCCGACGCTGTTCCAGGCGGTCGAGATAGCCGGCGAGTATTTCTGGGACGGCGGCTATATGGGCAACCCGGCGATCTTCCCGCTGATCTACGACAGCGACAGCGCCGATGTGCTGATCGTCCACGTCAACCCGGTGCTGCGTCGCGGCGTGCCGCGCAGCGCCACCGAGATCGCCAACCGCGTCAACGAGATCAGCTTCAACTCCTCGCTGATGCGCGAGATGCGCGCGATCGCCTTCGTCACCGGCCTGATCGATCGCGGCAAGCTCGCGCCCGAGGACGCCCGCCTGATGCGCATCCACTCGATCCGCTGCGACGAGCTGATGGCGGCGCAGGGCGTGGTCAGCAAGCTGGACACCGCCTGGCCCTATCTGTGCGAACTGCGCGATGCCGGCCGCGTCCAGGCCCAGGCCTGGCTGGACGAGCACTTCGCCCAGGTGGGCAAGCGCTCGACGGTGGATATCCGGGCGGAGTTTCTGTAGCCGCTCATGGTCCGAACGGCTCAGTGCGGCGGCGCCAGCCACCGGCACGCCTGTCAAACATCGACGCCAGACTGCTTGGCAGCCGAGCGGCCAGCTTCCATGGACCGCCGCCAACCAAGGACCTGTCGATGGGACGCCCGAATCAAGTCAAGCCGCCGCTGACCGGCAGCAACCGCCGCGAGTTCTTCAAGCGTTCCGGCGCGACCACGGTGGCCCTGGTGGCCGCCGCGCCGCAGCTCTCCTTCGCCGCCGCGCCGACGGTATTCCAGCATGGCGTGGCCAGCGGCGATCCGCTGAGCGACCGCGTCATCCTGTGGACCCGCGTCAGCCCGGCCAGCGCCAAGCCCTCGGTATCGGTCGCCTATGTCGTCGCCACCGACCCCGGCCTGCTCAACATCGTCAAGCGAGGCAGCAGCAAGACCCATCCGGGCCGGGACTACACGGTCAAGGTCGATGCCCTGGGTCTGCAGCCCGGCACGACCTACTACTACCAGTTCACGGCCGAGGGCGCGGCCAGCCCGGTGGGCCGCACCAAGACCTTGCCGGTCGGCCCGACCCAGCGCCTGCGCATGGCCGTTGTCAGCTGTTCCAACCATGCCCACGGCTATTTCAACGCCTACGCCCGCATCGCCCAGCGTGCCGACCTCGACCTGGTCATGCATCTGGGCGACTATCTCTACGAGTACGGCAACGGCCAGTACGGCTCGCTGCGCCCGACCGAGCCGGCCCACGAGATCGTCAGCCTGAGCGACTACCGCCAGCGTCACGCGCAGTACAAGCGTGATGCCGATTCCCAGGCCATGCACCGCCAGCATCCGTTGCTGGCGATCTGGGATGACCACGAGAGCGCCAACGACGCCTACAAGACCGGCGCGCAAAACCATCAGGGCGCCACCGAGGGCGACTGGGAGGCGCGCGTGGCCGCCGCGCTGCAGGCCTATTACGAATGGATGCCGGTGCGCCCGGTCGATGTCAACAATTTGCGCAAGAACAACCGCCTGTTCGCCTACGGCGACCTGGCCGAGCTGGTGATGCTGGAGCAGCGGCTGAGCGGCCGCTCGCAGCAGCTGGCCGCCACCGTCGCGACGCCGCTGGGCCCGGGTTTTGTGCAAGCCGGTGCCTTCACCGATCCCGGCCGCAGCCTGCTGGGCAGCGAGCAGGAGCAGTGGCTGAGCGAGCGGCTGCGCAGCACGCCGGCGCGCTGGAAGCTGCTGGGCCAGGGCGTGATGTTCGCCCAGCTCAAGGGCGTTGCGGCCACCAATGCCGCCGGCGGCGGCGTGTTCCTGAACGCCGACCAGTGGGACGGCTACCAGCCGGCACGCGAGCGCATCTACGCGGTCCTCAAGGGCGATGCTCAGCACGCGCCGGTCGACAACGTCGTGGTGCTGACCGGCGACATCCACAGCTCCTGGGCCGCCGATCTGACCCAGGACCCGAACAACCCCAACCCGGCCGGTGGCGGCTACAACCCGGCCACCGGCGAGGGCTCGCGCGCGGTCGAGTTCGTCGGCACCTCGGTCAGCTCGCCGGGCATTGACACCGACGGCAACGGCGCCATCGCCGGCTTCCTGCGCTCGATCAACCCGCACTTCAAGTACATCAATCTGCACCGGCGCGGCTATATGTTGCTGGACCTGACGCCGCAGCGCGCGGTCTGCGAATGGTGGTATGTGGACACGGTGGCCAGCCCCAGCAATAACGAAACCTTCGCGGCCGCCTTCGAGGTGCAGCAGGGCAGCAACCGCCTGAGCCCCTCGGCCCAGACCCTGCCGCCGGCCCATCCGCCGCTGCTGGCCCCCTGACCCCTCCCACGCTCACCCGAACACGCCCACCGGAGCCTCCCTGATGACCCATGCCATGCTTCGCCCCCGCCTCACGGGCCTGCTGCTCGCCGCCGCCACCAGCCTCGGCGCCCAGGCCGCCGACTACAGCTTCTCCGGCCAGCTGCGCTACCACACCGATGTCGTGCACATCGACTTCAGCCTGGACAGCGCGGCCCAGGTGCAGCTGTGGACCGACTCCTGGCAGGACGGTCTGAACTTCGATCCGCTGCTGGCGCTGTTCGACGGCGGCCATGCGCTGCTGCAGCTGATCGACGATGGCGGCGACAGCCTCGGCGGCGGCTATTTCGATGCCGGCCTCGGCCTGCCCCAGCTGGCCGCCGGCCACTACCGGCTGACCTTGGGCGCCAGCCCCAACAACCCGCTCGGCCAACACCTCAGCGATGGCTTCGAGTTCGATGGACAGACGCCGATCGCGATCGCCGACTGGAACCAGCCCGGCTACGACATCAACAAGAACGACCAGAAGGGCAGCTTCTGGCAGCTGCGCCTGAACGGTGTGAGCCAGGCGGCCGTGGTGCCCGAGCCCGGCAGCCTGGCCCTGATGCTGGCCGGCCTGCTGGGCCTGGGCGTCGTGGGCCGGCGCCGCGCTGGCTGAGGCCGGGCCGACTCCTCAGAGCAGATTCAGCCGCCTGGCCCCCTCGCGCAGCTCGGCGCGGAAGTCGGGGTGGGCGATGGCGATCATCTCCAGCGCGCGCTGCTTGCCGCTCTTGCCGCGCAGCTGGGCCACGCCGTATTCGCTGACCACATAGTTGATATCGTTCTTGCCGGTCGTGACATGGGTGCCGGGGCTCAGCGTAGGCACGATGCGGCTGATGCTGTCGTCCTTGGCGGTGGACGGCAGCACGATGAAGGCCTTGCCGCCCTGCGAGCGGTTCGCGGCGCGCACGAAATCGACCTGGCCGCCGGTGCCCGAGTAGGGCAGATGGGCCAGGCTCTCCGAGCCGCACTGGCCCAGCAGGTCGATCTGCAGGGTCGCGTTAATCGCCACCAAGTTGTCGTTGCGGCCGGCCAGATAGGGATCGTTGGTGAAGTCCACCGGGTGCATCTCCAGGCCCGGGTTGCGGTCCATGAAGCGGTAGAGCTTTTGCGAGCCCAGCGCGAAGGTCGCCACCATCTTGCCGGGCAGGTAGTTCTTGCGGCTGTTGGTGACGACGCCGGCCTCGACCAGGCTCATGATGCCGTCGCCAATCATCTCGGTGTGCACGCCCAGCTCGTGCTTGTCGGTCAGCTGCATCACCACCGCGTCGGGAATGCCGCCATAGCCGATCTGCAGGGTCGAGCCGTCCTCGATCATCTCGGCCACGTATTTGCCGATCGCCTGCTGCACCGGCCCGATCTTGGGCAGGCCCACCTCCAGCACCGGCTCGCCGCTCTCGACCAGGGCACTGACCTGGGAGATGTGCACATGGCAGGCGCCGAAGGCAAAGGGCACATGGGGGTTGACCTCGAGCACCACCGCGCGCGCCTTGGCCAGCGCGGCCATCGTGTAGTCGGCCCCCAGGCTCAGCGCGAAATAGCCATGCGCATCCATAGTCGAGGCCAGCGCAAACACCACATCGGCCGGGATCAGGCCGCGCGCGATCAGCGCCGGCATCTCGGAGAAATAGCTGGGGATGAAGTCTATCCAGCCGGCCTGACCACCGGCCCGCGAGGCGGCACCGTAGAAAAAGGCCAGATGGCGCACATGCTCGGTCGTCTCGGGATCGAAATAGCCGAACTTGCGCACCGGCAGGATCTGCGCCACCTTGACGTCGCGAAAGCGCCGGCGCTGCTCGGACAACGCCGTCAGCAGGGCCGGCGGCTCGCCGACGCCAGTGGGCACGATGATGCAGTCGCCGTTGCGGAGCTGATCGAGCGCCTCGGCGGCGCTGCGGAGCTTCTGGCGGTACAGGTCTTGAACGGACATGGCGGGCCTTGCTGAACGGCTGGGACCCCAGTGTCGCCGCGCTGGCTGACGCCGGCTTGACCCCTGGCGCCGAATATTTCGCTGCATGCGGCTTTAGCCGGGCCGGCATACTGTCGCCTACAACTCGATACGGGCCGCAGCGCGGCCCGACAAGACGAGCGTGGCAATACACGGGAGCGCCATGACCCTGATCGAGCCGGCGGCGAGCGTCCCGCGCAAGCGCCGCCTGTCCTATGCCCTGGTGCTGACACCGCTGCTGATCGGCAACGCGCTGATGCTGGTGCTGTGCCTGCTGGGCTTTTATGTGCTGTCGGCCACGCGCGCCTATGTGGGCGGCGAGAGCCAGTGGTCGAAGGCACGCGCCCAGGCCGTCAAGCATCTGCGCGCCTATGCCGCCAGCGGCGCGCCGGCGCAGCTGCAGCGTTTCCAGCAGGCCCTGCAAGTGCCGCTGGGCGACCGCGCCGCCCGCCTGGAGCTGGACAAGCCCGCGCCCGATCTGCGCCTGGCGACGGCGGCCTTCGAGCGCGGCGGCAATGCCGCCGACGACATTCCCGGCATGATGCGGCTGTACCGCTGGGCCGGCCGCAGCGATCTGATGCGGCCCTCGGTGCAGGCCTGGGAGCGCGGCGATGCCCATATCTTCCGGCTGCAGGCCATGGGCGAGCAGCTGCAGCAGTTGCATGCCCAGCCCGGCCCGCCGGGCGAGGAGCGCCTGGCGCGTATCGCGCTGCTGATGTTCGCGATCGAGGAGCTGGACAACGAGCTGCTGGGGCTGGAGCGCCAGTTCAGCCAGGCCCTCGGCGAGGCCTCGCGCAGCACCTACCTGGCGCTGGCCCTGGCCATCGGCCTGACCGCGCTGCTGCTGACCCTGACGGCCTACGCGCTGGCGCGCAGCGGGCTGCGCCGCCAGGCCCGCTACGAGACCGCGCTGGAGGCGGCCAATCAGCGCTGGTCGCTGGCGGCGCAAAGCGATGGCCTGGGCCTGTTCGAATGGCAGCAGCGCAGCGACCGGGTGCTGCTGGACGCGCGCGCCTGTGCCGTCTACGGCCTGGCCTGCGGGGCTGAGGGTCTGAACCTGGCACGCAGCCAGCTGCATGCCCAGGTCGACCCCGACGATATCCCGGCGCTGGAGCTGCAGCTCGACCAGACCCTGGCTTCGGCCGAGCCCTTTTTCCGGCACCGCTTCCGCATCCGCGTCGACGGCGCGGCCCGCCATGTCGAGGTCAGCGGCCTGATGTTTCGCAGCGCGGCCAAGGAGGACCACCGCATGGTGGGCGTGATCAAGGATGTCAGCGCCCGCGTGCACCAGGCGCAGCTGGAGCTGGAGATCGCCGCCGCCGAGCGCAGCGCGGCCGCGCGCATGGAGTTTCTGTCGCGGCTGAGCCATGAGCTGCGCACGCCGCTGAATGCGGTGCTGGGCTTCTCGGAGCTGATGCTGCTGGACCGGGCCGACGCGCTGAGCCCGACCCAGCAGCGCCGCGTCCAGCTGATCGGCGGCGCCGGTCGCCATCTGCTGCGCCTGGTCGACGATGTGCTGGACATCAGCAGCATCGACTCGGGTCATTTCAGCGTCGAATGCCGGCCGACGCCGCTGGCGCCGGTGCTCGCCGGGGCGGCCGCCCTGGTCGCCGCCGAGGTGGCTGCGCAGGCCATCGAGCTGGACCTGGGGTCGGTGCCGGCCTCCTTGCAGGTGCTGGCCGACGAGCAGCGGCTCGGCCAGGTGCTGGCCAATCTGCTCAGCAATGCCTGCAAATACAACCGCCACGGCGGCCGCGTGCGGGTGCGCACCGAGCTTCAGGGCGACCAGGTGCGGATCGCGATCGAGGATCAGGGCCAGGGTCTCACCGAGGCCGAACAGGCCCAGCTGTTCCAGCCCTTCAAGCGCCTGCCGGCCACCGCCCATCTGAGCGGTACCGGCCTGGGACTGAGCATCGTCAAGCTGCTGATGGAGCAGATGGGCGGTGCGGTCAGCGTCAGCAGCCAGCCCGGCGCGGGCTCGGTGTTCACGCTGACGCTGCGGGCCGCCTAGAGATTGCCGCGCATCCAGGGGCCGGCGATCGCAACGGTCAGGCCGGGTCGCTGCAGATTGACGAAGAGCAGCCGGCCGCTGGGGTCAAAGCAGGCGCCGCAGAATTCCGAGTCGAGGTAGCTGCCGGCGGCCACCTGCTTGCCGGCGGCCTGCAGCGGTCCGGCCTCCAGCAACAGATGGTTCTTGCAGAAGATATAGGCCGCGCCGGCCGGGCTCAGGCCCAAGAGGCGGGAGCCGCTGCCATAGCCATCGGCCGAGGCGCCGCCGTCCTCGCACAGCAGGATGCCGCCGCGCGGGCTGACGGTGACGTTGTCCGGGTTGTTGCCGACGCTGGCGTCGCCGCTGACAAAGATCGCGCGCAGCCGCATCGTCGCCAGGCTCAGCTCCCAGACCGCACCCTCGCCCTGGCCGGGCCGATTGTTGCGGTCGACACCGGCCGCGGTATCGACGATGTAGAGCTTGCCGGCGGCATGCCAGATGCCCTCGCCGCGGCTCATTCGGGCACAGCCCTGGCTCAGCGCCTGGTGGGTCGGGCCGGCAGCAAAGCCCAGGCTGACGCCGCCGGGCTGGCCGACCACCACCACCGGGTCGGCATCGGGGTCGGCGATGTCCACCCACTCCAGCTCGTATTCGTCGCCGATCTGCGGGTCCAGCAGGCCGACATCATTGGCCTGGGCCAGCGTGGCCGGCACCGCCTTGCGCAGCAGCGCACGGATGCGGGCAGCCTGCAGCCGGCCGCCGCGATGCAGGCTGCCGGGCTGGCCGCTGCTGTCCTGGGGCAGGTAGCGATACAGCGCGCTGATATTGCGGTTGTCCTCGGTCAGGTAGACATGGCCGCTGGCCGGATCGACGGCGACGGCCTCGTGCACGAAACGGCCCATGCCGACGATGGGCTCGGCGCTGGTGTGGGCCGGCTCGCTGTGGACCTCGAACACATAGCCATGCTTCCTGCCGCCGATGCCAGAAAAGTCATAGATCGTCTCCTCGCAGCTGAGCCAGCTGCCCCAGGGTGTCGGGCCGCCGGCGCAGTTGCCCAGCGTGCCGCCCAGCGAGCCGCGCGCGCCCACCCACTGGTTGTCGCGCATCAGCAAGGTCGAGGTGCCGCCGGCCACATAGCCGCTGAAGGGCGTCGGCGCCGGCGCGGCCGGGTTGGTGACCACGCCGCTGGCGCCTATGCGTATCGGCAGGCCGGCGTAGAAGGCGGTGATGATGCCCTTGACCGGCTTGTCGGCGTAGACATGCGGCGCGGCGATGGCTTCGGCCGGCGTGGCCACCAGGCCGCGCTCATGGTTGCGCACCAGCAGCAGCTCGCTGCTGCGGCCGACGCGGCGTGCGCCGACCACGGCCATGCCGTCATGGGCATTCGGGGTCGGCCGGCCATCGTCCATCGCATCGCCGCTCCAGCCATAGGAGCGGTAGGAAAAGCCGGCCGGCAGCTGCAGCAGCGGCAGGCCGGTGCTCAGATCATTGACCGGGGCCAGTGCGCCATAGGGCGAGACCGCCGTCAGCAGCTGCTTGCCACCGGGGGCGGCCATCGCATGGCGACCCTGCAGCCCGCCCCGGATGCGGGCCAGGCCGCCGGCGGCCAGGGCTACGGAGCCCTGGAGGAGTTGGCGTCGGCGGGGGGAAAACTGCTGCGGCATGGTCGGCTCCTGGTGGCGTTGGCTGCCGCCATGCTGCGCCGCCGATGTGGCAGGCCCGTGACTAGCTTTCAGGCCGAACGGCCTGGGTGCGCCCGTCTCAAGCCAGTAGCCGGACAGCCGCGATCGCCAGCCAGCCCAGCGCGAAGTTCAGCCACACCAGCTTGTGGATCAGCCCGGCCGCCGCTGCGGCCTGCGGCCATTGGGCGCCGGCCAGCGCGCGGCGGAACTTGCGGAAACCGGCAAAATAGATGTGGCCGAAGATCGCGAACATCGCCAGGCCCAGCACCAGCATCACATTCCAGCCCAGCGGCACGCTGCCGCCGGCGGCCTTGTACGCGGCGGTGTAGAGATGGCTGCCGGTGACGAACAGCAGCACGATGGCCCCGAGCACCAGGGCGAAGAAGCGCCGCCAGACCTGCTCCATCAGCCGCGCGCGCGGCTGCGGCTCCAGCGTCGCGACGGCGGCCGGCCGCAGCGCGAACAGCATGAAGACCATGCCGCCCATCCAGACGATGGCGGCGACCAAGTGCAATAGTTTGATGAGTTCGTAAAGCATGGGTCGATTGTGAGGGGAGCTGCCGATAATCGGGCCACCATGCCCCGTCATTCATCGCTCACCCTCTGGCTGACCGCACTGCTGGTCGCGCTGGCCGGCTGCGCCACGCTGGAGCGCGATGCCCGCCTGCAGCCCGGCATCAGTACGGCCGACCAGGTGCAGGCCTTCTACGGTCGGCCGGTGCAGGTCTGGCAGGACGCCGATGGCGGCCGCACGCTGGAATATTCGAGCCAGCCGTTCGGCAACACCTGCTTCATGGTCAAGCTCGACGCGGCCGGCAAGCTGGTCGGCGTGCGCGACACCCTGCTTGAGGCCAGCCGCTTCAGCATCACGCCCGGCATGAGCGAGGAACAGGTCAGCCGCCTGCTGGGCCGCGAGCGCACGCGGGTGTTCTTCCGCTTCAGCGGCGAGGATGTCTGGGACTGGAATGTGCAGCCCGAGCAGGGCGGCTATCTGCTGCGCTTCAATGTGCACTTCAAGAACGGCCGGGTGCTCCGGCTGAGCCAGAGCACGGTATTCCCGAGCGACCGTTTTCCCGATCTGGATTGAGCCGCTGCTGACACAACTTGTCAGCAGCGCCTTCGTAGCATGCAGGCACTCATCACAACAGCATCAGGAGGCCGCATGTCACCCACCACCACTACTGTTTTGCTACACGGTGCCGGCACCGGCGCTTGGGTCTGGGAGGACGTCATCCAGCGGATGAAGACGCCCGTGCTGGCGCTGGAAGTGCCGGGGCGGCAGCCGGGGGTCACGCCCGGCGCCTGCGCCGAGGCGCTGGTGGCCGAGCTGGACCGGCGTGGCATCGGCGCGGTCGTGCTGGTGGCACATTCGCTGGCCGGCGTGCTGGTGCCAGATCTGGCCGAGCGGCTCGGCACACGGCTGCGCCACTGCGTCTATCTGGCCGCCGTCGTGCCGCGACCGGGTGGTGCCTTCGTCGACGCGCTGGGCCTGGTGCAACGGCTGCTGCTGCGCCTGCTGTTCGCCTTCAAGCCGCGCGGACTGAAGCCCGGCGCGGCCATGATCCGCCAGGAGCTGTGCAACGACCTGGAGCCCAGCATGGCCGAGCTGGTGATCTCGCGCTACGCGGCCGAGTTCCCCGGCCTCTATCTGGCGCCGACCGCCGCCACGCCGGCGCCCGGCGGCGCCAGCTATATCAAGCTGCTGAAGGACCAGAGCCTGCCGCCGGCGCTGCAGGACAGCATGGTGGCCCGGCTGCGTCAGCCGCGCCTGGACACGCTGGACGCCGGCCATCTGGCCATGCTGTCGGCGCCGCAGGCGCTGGCCCGCAAGCTCGACCAGCTGGTGGCGCGCTTTCCGCCGCCCTGGCCGGAGCGCCAGTTCCGCGCGCCGGCAGGGCTGCGACAGCCTGCTCCAGGCTGAGCTGGCCCGGAGCTCAGCTCAGCCCATGGCGCGCGGCCACGGCGTTGTAGATGCCATTGCGCCGCAACTCGGCCAAAGCCTTGTTGAAGCGGGCCAGCAAACCGGTGTCGCCTGCATTGCCGGGGTATTGGCGCGAGCTCATCAGGAAGTTGAAGCCCAGGTGCAAGGGCCGGTCCAGCATATGGAAATGGCCCTGCTCCTCGGGCGGGAACAGGGTCTTGATCATGTCGCGGCCGACCGCCTCGACCGCCGGCACCAGATCCACCCGGCCGGCCCGCAGCTTGGCAAAGCTCTGCTCCTCGCCGATCGCAAAGTCGACGCGCAGGCCGGCCTCGGCGAACATCTGCTCGTAGTAGTAGCCGCGCACGCCGCCAATGCGATAGGGCTTCAGATCGCTCAGCGCGGCAAAGGCGATCTCCGGGCGCGGTCCGCTTGGGCTGTAATAGAAGAACATGGTCCGCTTGGCATACAGCGGCTCGGAGAACAGGTGCTTGCGCTCGCGTTCGGGTGTCTGCACGTAGGGCACCGCGCCCCAGGCCTGCAAGTCCTCGACAGCCATTTCACAGCGTTTCCAGGGCATGAAGCGGAACTCGAAACGCAGGCCCATATGCTTGCCGATCTCGTCGAACAGATCGCTCAGAAAACTCTGCTCGCGCCGCTCGCTCACATAGGGCGGCAATTCGCCGGCCACAATCACCAGCGTGGCCTGGGCTGCGGCCGGCAGGCAGAGCACGGAGCTGCTCAGCAGCAGCAGCGTCTGTCTTCTGCACAGGCCCATGCCCTACTCCTATCGCGTTCGACTCGGCCAAGCCGCCATCCGCAGTATGGCGCAGCCCGGCCGACTCAAGTGTTTCCGACGGCTACCGGCTTGCCGCCCGCGCACGAGGCAAGCACAACGGGCAGCTCGCGCCACTTGGCCTCGCCCTCGCTGCAGCCCGGCTTGCAGGCACAGGACTTGGCCTTCAGCATCGCGTTGAGCTGGGCGCTTTCCTTGGGCGCCAGGCGCGGCAGCTTGGCCGTCAGCAGCAGCTGCATCGCGGCGGCCGGTGTGGCCGCATCGGGCGCCGGTACCGGGCCCAGCAGGGTCTGTATGGTCTGGGCCTCGGCCAGCGCCACCGCCGGCTTGGCGCCACTGCGCAGCTTGCGCAGATAGCTCAGGCCCACTTCCATCGCCGCATAGCCGCGCGCGGCGGACACCGTGAAGGGCTTGAGGAAGGCGGCGGTGTAGAGGCCCTCGACCTGGGCCCAGCGCGCCTGGTCGATCACCAGGGTCGGGCACAGCACGGCATCAAACTTCTCCGAGCCGGCGGCCTCGAAATCCATCCAGCAGCTGCTGCTGGCCGAGACCCGCAGCCCGGTCTCGCGGCGCAGCGTCGCGGCCACGCTCTCGCCGACGCGCGGGCCCACCCGACCGAGTTGCAGCACATGGGCATCAAGCAGATAGCGCTCGGCATTGCTGGATACCAGCGGCACCCCGGCCGTCTTCAGCAAGGCCGGCACGCCGCCCAGCACGCACCAGCCCCCCAACACCACATCGACCTTGGCCTCGATCAGCTGCTTGGCCGCCGCCTCGGCGCGCCGGTAGTCGCAGCCGCTGTCCTGCACCAGCAGGGTCGGCACCGGCTGGATCGAGGATGTTTTCAGCGCCAGCAACATGCCTTTGTGGATCTCCTCGCCCTGGGCCGCGCTGGGCCAGCTCTTGGGCACGATGGCGCCGATGGTGGGCGGCGCGGCCTGGGCCGCCGCACACAGCCCCCAGCCCAGCACGGCGGCAGCCAGACCCCGCAGGCCCTGCAAGCCCAATAGGCCGCCGACTCTTCTTTTCTCGCTCTTGTGGCTCATTCGCATCCCCCCGGGCACCGGACCGCGTCATTGCGGGCCTGGCGGCTCCATCTAGACAGGTGGGCGACGGTAAGCGAGGCGTCGTACAAATCAGCCTGGGAACTTCCCGCAGTCGGGGCCCGCCACAGTGCGGTACTGCACGGACGGGCCGTCCGTGCTCACTGGTGGCGCAGGCAGTCTTCCAGCTTCAGCCCGGTCATCCGGTGGATGCCCTTGGCCAGATAGAACAGCACGCCCATGGTCAGCAGCATCGAGGGGATCGCGATCATCGGCCAGCTCAGCAGATTCATGCGGCCCAGCTCGGCGTTGAAGGCCTCGGTGCCGGCCGGGCTGGTGACCAGCCAGCGCGCCAGCACATAGTTCATCACGCTGGAGAAGGCGAAGCTGCCGGCCAGCATCAGCGTGCCCAGTCGCAGCCGGCGCTCGAAGGCGGCGCTCTGGCCGCGCTCGGCCAGCGCGGCCTCGATGCGCGGCACATCCATCATGCTCGGGTTGAACACCAGCAGGCGCACCAGCGGGCGCTTGCTCAGCACCGACAACAGGATGGCCAGGCCGATCACGCCGGGCACCGCCGCCTCCTTGATGGCCAGCCAGCGGGTGTCCAGCGCCAGCAGGCCGATGCCGCCGGTCAGCAGGGTGCTGAACACGCCCAGCGCCGCCATCCAGCTGAAGCGCCGCTCGCGCAGTGCGGTCCAGGCCGCCCAGACCAACGGAAAGGCCAGCGCCAGCACCAGCGCGCGGGCCGAGCCCAGGCGCTCGGGGCTGCTGAGCTGCATCAGCACCAGGGAGGGCGCCAGTATCGTGACCAGCAGCTCGGTCAGGGTCTGGGTGCTGGAAGGACGGGGCGTAGCATCGGACATCGAGAAAGCAGGCTCAAAACGGCAATAACGCCATGTTGAACTGTACGCGCACCGCCACTCCCCCCTTGTTCGTCGGGAATGCGTGACAAATCACGCCAACGGCGCCGCCGTCGCGGCAAAGCGGCGCGCTAGAGTCATGGCCACACCCTGGGAGCACAGCGTGGCCACGACCACCGATCACGAGAACCCGTTCGCCTCGCCCTTGACGATGGTGCAAAAACCCGCGCAAGAGCTGCCCCCGGGCTTCAAGCCGCCGCCCAGCCGCAAGCCGCGCCCGAGCGCGCCGCCGCCGCAGCCGGCCACCTTGGGCCGGCGCGCGCTGGCCCTGCTGGTCGATGCGCTGGCGCTGATGGGCCTGAGCGCGCCGCTGCTGTGGCTGGCCTACCGCGAAGGCTTTGTCGGCCGACTCGACGATGTGCGCCCGGCCAGTCTGCTGATCAACTGGGCGCTGCCGGCGCTGTATTTCATCGGTTTCTGGGCCTGGCAGGGCACGACACCGGGCAAGCTGCTGGCCGGATTGCTGGTGGTCGATGCGCGCAGCGGCGCGCGGCCCACACCGGGCCGCTGCGCGCTGCGCTGGCTCGGCTACCTGCTGTCGGCCCTGCCGCTGGGCCTGGGCTTTGCCTGGGCCGCGCTGGACGGCGAGCGCCGCTGCTGGCACGACCGCCTGGCCGGCACCCGGGTGGTGCTGCGCCGCCCGCGCAGCGAGGCCGATTCGGGCAGCGGCTATCTCGCGGCCCACTGGCAGGGCGAGCACAGCCTGGCGCGCAGCTTCTGGATCAACAATGTGCTGCTGTCGCTGCCTATCGGCTTGGCGCTGACCGGGCTGATGACCTGGATCAGCCTGAAGGGCGAGGCCTTGCAGGCCGGCAGCATCGCGATGCTGATCGGCTGGCCGCTGATCCTGGCCTTCGATACCTGGGCCATCGTCGGCGCCTGGCGCGCCGCCCATGCCTACCGTCGCATCGACGGCTCCGCCCTGTGGGCCAATCTGGCCCGGCTGAGTCTGGTGCTGAGCGCCTTGCAGATGGTGGTGTCGACGCTGTTCGGCTTCCTGCCCCAGGCCGGCGAGTACTGGCAGATGGCGCGCGGCAGCGACCCGATCGGCCAGGCCACGTTCAAGCTCTCGGCCGATGGCCGTACCCTGCGGCTGGACGGGCCCATCGGCATGGGCGACGCGACCCGGTTGCAGAAGCTGCTGGCCGGCACGGCCCAGCCGGTGCGGCTGTTCGAGCTGGCCTCGCCGGGCGGGCGCGTCTACGAGGCCGAGCGCATGGTCGAGCAGGTGCGCAAGACCGGTGCGGCCACCCGCGCGGTGGGCGGCTGCGAGAGCGCCTGCACCTTGGTCTTTCTGGCCGGCCAGCAGCGCCAGCTGATGCCCGGCGCGCGCCTGGGTTTTCACCGCGCCTCCAGCGGCAGCTACAACCCGGTGTTCGACGAGGTCGCCAACCAGGAGCTGGCCGCCACCTACCGCGAGATGGGCCTGCCCGAGCCGCTGATCCAGCGCACGCTGCGCACGCCGGCCGACGATATGTGGTATCCGGCCAGCGAGGAGCTGATCCTGCATGCGCTGATCGAGGCGCCGCCACAGACCCTGGATGTGGTGCTGCCCTCGGACCCGGTCGCCAGCACCGAGCAGGACTATCTGGACGCACTGGGCGCCAACCCGGCCTGGCACCTGCTGGGCGCGCGCTACCCTGAGCTGCTGCCGGCCGCGGCAGCCCGCATGCGCGCCGCCCATCTGGCCCAGCCGGGCAATGCCGACGAGCCGCAGAATGCCGCGCTGCGGGTGCTGGCCGAGCGGCTGCCGGGGCTGCTGATGGAGGTGTCGCCCGAGCTGCGGCGCCGCTATCTGGCCGTATTGAAGGCCCAGCTGCGCACCGCCCGCGCGGCCGGTCCGGCCATATGCCAGGCCCTGCTGG